>CAMWUD010000062.1 GCA_947177365.1 uncultured Porphyromonadaceae bacterium
ATTCCATCATCCAGTTGTAGTCCTTGTAGGCCACATAGATTTCCATGCAGGTGAACTCCGGATTATGGGTGCGGTCCATGCCTTCGTTGCGGAAGTTCTTCGAGAATTCATACACACCGTCGAAACCGCCCACAATCAGACGCTTCAGATACAGCTCGTCGGCGATTCGCAGATACAGGGGTATGTCAAGGGCGTTGTGGTGGGTGATGAACGGACGCGCCGACGCACCGCCGGGAATACTCTGCAGAATGGGAGTCTCCACTTCGATGTATCCGGCGTTGTTGAAGTATTCGCGCATGGAGTTGTACACCTTGGTGCGTTTGAGGAAGATGTCCTTGATGCCCTTGTTGACCACAAGGTCGACATAGCGGCGGCGATAGCGCAACTCGGGGTCTTCGAAGGAGTCGTATGCCACTCCGTCTTTCATCTTCACGATGGGCAGCGGACGCAGACTCTTGGCCAGCACGGTCAGACTCTGGGCGTGGATGGAAATCTCGCCTGTCTTGGTGCGGAACACGAAACCGGTGACGCCGATGAAGTCGCCGATGTCGAGAAGTTTCTTGAATACAGTGTTATAAAGTTCTTTGTCTTCGCCCGGACAGATGTCGTCGCGCGAGATATAGAGCTGTATGCGGCCGTCGGCGTCCTGCAGTTCCACAAATGAAGCCTTGCCCATGATACGGCGGCTCATGATTCGTCCGGCAACGGCAACCTGCCGGGGTTCTTCGTCGTCTTTAAAGTTTTCCTTGATTTCCGCGGAATGTCCGCTTACGGGAAATTCGGCGGCAGGATAAGGCTCGATACCCATCTGGCGCAGGGTCTCGAGTGAGCCGCGGCGCAGTACTTCTTGTTCGCTGAGTTCTGACGGATTCATATGCTGTATTCTTTTGATTTATTTATTATGGATGATGACAAATGGCGACCGACGGCTCCCTCCCGATGTCTGTGCCTCAATCTCAAGAGGCGCAACAGAAATCTCCGGAAGCCGACAACCGACTGATTTTCTATTAAATAGCATCACAGCCGCCTCTGACCTCAACAGAGGCCGTCAGGCAGCGACATGCTTTCAAACCACAAAGTTAGCAATTTTTGCGCGAGTTCGCAAACGATTGCACAAACAATCCGTTTTCACCCGCTTTTGTGCATATTATGACAATCAATGCCTTGTTTAACATATTTTAATATTAAAATGCCATACTTTCTATTGACATTTAGGAAAAAAGTTTCTATCTTTGCCAGCACATGCACAAATGACATACAGCAACACTTGAATTTTGGTTATGAGGGAGGTGCGTTACTGTGAAGTAGCGCACTTTCGTTTTTCGCCGCGGAGTGGAGGCATCCTTGCCTCCACTCAGCAAACGAGTGTCGGAGCGGAGATGCGGTTTTGCCATTTTGGAAACAAAGCGTGATATATGAAATAATTGTTGTAACTTTGTAATCTAACAACAGAATTATGTCAGGACAGAAAAAGAAAACAAACAGCTTCTATTCAAGCGAAATATATCGTAAAATACATTTTGCGGTAATGGCAATTGAAAGCGGAGCCCGCAAACTGGGCATTTCAGGCAGGGAGATGCATGAGCGACTCAGCAAACAAGGCTTGATTCAAAATCGTCTGATCAAAAGATATGAAGAACTACATACACAAAGCTTGGATTGGGTCGCTGATGATATATGTGAAACACTATTAAACTGGGAGGCTGAAGCATGATCACACTATATCATGGTTCATATCTGGCTGTAAATTCACCGTTCGTAGGTCTTGGTAGAAAAAAAGTGGATTTCGGCCAAGGATTCTACCTTACAAAACTGCAATCACAGGCTCGTTCATGGGCAGAGACAATTGCAGAACGAAAAGGCAGAAACACAAAGCCTGTAGTTTCGTCATATACCTTTGACTTTGATTCAGTTGTGGCTGATGGGTTTAGGGTAAAAATATTCGAGACATATAGTCTTGAATGGTTGGATTATGTGATAGACTGTCGAAAAGGCGGAGAAATGCAAAAGCAATATGATATGGTAGAGGGAGGCGTAGCCAATGACAATGTCATCGACACCGTTGAAGACTACGAAAACGGGATTATCACCGCCGAACAAGCTCTTGGTCAGTTGATTTACAAGAATGTAAACCATCAAATATGTATCCTGAACCAAAAAATCATAGATAAATACCTGAAATTCTTATCATCTGAATAGTTCGTTATGAGAGACAATGTTCTTTGGCGAAAGCAAAGCCGAATAATCATGCTTCTGGCTGATATACTTAAAATATCGCCGGAACGAGCCCTTGACCTATACTACAACACAAAAATCTACCAGCAGATGTCTGACCCAAAATACGGCCTGCAGTTGATGAGCGACGACTATATTATTGAAGAACTTATTGAGGAATTAAGAGATACAATCTGATGCACAATCTGATGAATGTTTAAAAATTTAAAAAATATTAAGCAAAAATTTTGCTGAGCCGAAATTTGTTTGTAATTTAGTGGAAATATCTAAAACCACCGCGACGGCAGCTATAGCCCGTCGGATTGATACCTTAAGAAACAAATCTCTAACATATTCACAATGAGCTATCTGAAATTTGATAAGAACCTGCTTATCAACCTCGACCAGTCGTTGCCTAAAGAGATGTTGCGTACTAACATGAGCGGTGCATACCATTGCACCACTCTCCCCGGCTGCAACACCCGCAAGCAACACGGTCTGCTGGTGATTCCTGTCAAAGAGCTCGGCAACAAACCTTACGTGATGCTGTCGACCCTCGACGAGACCGTAATCCAGCACGGCGCCCAGTTCAACCTGGGTCTCCACCGCTATCAGGGCGGAGTATACAGCCCCAACGGGCACAAATATATACGCGAGTTCGACTGCGAGAACGTCCCCCGCATGACATACCGCGTTGGTGGCGTGATTCTGACAAAGGAAAAAGTGTTCATCTCACACGAAAACCGCATCCTCATACGCTACACCCTTGTCGAGGCACACTCCCCCACAACCCTCCGCTTCCGCCCCTTCCTCGCCTTCCGCGAAAGCAACAGCCTCTGCGTGGCCAACGACGCCGTCAACCGCGACATAGTCCAGGTCGACAACGGCATCGGCACCTGCCTCTACCCCGGCTTCCCGACCCTCTACATGCAGTTCAGCCGCAAGCCACAGTGGGTCGACGAACCCAACTGGTACAACGGCATCGAATACGTCAAGGACCTCGAACGGGGCGTGCCCTACTGCGAAGACCTGTGGGTGCCGGGATATTTCGAGATTCCTATCAAAAAAGGCGAATCCATCATCTTCTCGGCCGGAATCGAGCCCGCAAAACCACGCTCGCTGGCCAAGATGTACGAGGCCGAAGTGGCCACTCGCACTCCGCGCTCTTCCTTCTTCAACTGCCTGAAAAACTCAGCCAAACAGTTCTATGTCAAGGACGGCAAGGACATGTACGTCATCAGCGGCTTCCCCTGGGGTGTGGTGCTCGCACGCAACACCTTCATGGCCCTGCCGGGTCTGACGCTCGCCATCGACCACCGCGCCGACTTCGAAGCCATCATGGACACAGCCGCCGCCGCCCTGCGCCGCTACATGACCGACGGCACCACCGACGACCGTATCGCCGGAATTGACCTCCCGGACATACCCCTCTGGTGCACATGGGCCATACAGCAGTATGCCAAAAACGCAGGACAGGACAAAGCGCGGCAGCTCTACGGACAGCTGCTGATGGACATTGCCGACTACATTCTCGCCGACCGCCATCCGAACCTGAGCGTGGATCCCGAGACCGGCCTGCTTGAAACCGACGGCAGCCGAGGCCCGGTGTCGTGGATGAACTCCGTGCTCGACGGCAAGCCGGTGGTATACCGCAGCGGACGCCTTGTAGAGTTCAACGCCCTGTGGTATAACGCGCTCGGCTTCATACTCGCCCTCACCGAAGGCTGGGACCAGGCCGACCCGCAGCGCCGCGCCGCATGGCAGGAAGAATACGAGCGCATGGCACAGCCCTTCATCGACACCTTCCTCAACGATGCCGGATACCTCTACGACTGGGTCGACGGCACATATGCCGACCCGTCGGTGCGCCCCAACATGGCCGTGGCCATCGGACTCGACTACTCCCCGCTCGACCGGCGCCAGCGCAAGACCGTCCTCGACGTGGTCACCCGCGAACTGCTCACACCCAAAGGCCTCCGCACCCTGTCGCCCAAAAGCTACGGCTACAGGCCCTTCTATCTCGGCACACCCCGTGAACGCGAAGAAGCGCTTCATCAGGGTCCTGCTCGTCCCTGGCTCATGGGCTTCTACGCCGACGCCTACCTCAAAGTGTTCGGCATGAGCGGCGTCAGATACATCGACCGCATGCTCATAGGCTTTGAAGACGACATGGCCACAGGCTGCATCGGCTCACTGTCGCAGCTCTACGACGGCAACCCGCCCTTCGCCGGACGCGGCGCCGTAAGCCACGCCACAAATGTGGCCGAAGTTCTCCGCACTCTGCGTACCCTCAAGAAATTTGAATCTTAGCCCCGATAATCATATATGAAAGCATTAATGTTCGGCTGGGAATTCCCGCCTCACATCCTCGGCGGACTCGGCACCGCATCCTACGGTCTGGTGAAGGGTATGCACGAATGTGGCGGAATCGACATCAACTTCGTCATTCCCAAGCCATTCGGCGACGAAGACCGCTCGTTCGCCAATATCATAGGCACCTCCCAGACCCCGGTGGCCTGGCGCGATGTAAGCCGCGACTATGTGGAATCGCGCATAGGCCGCCTGATGAACCCCGACCTGTATTTCGCCCTGCGCGACCATATCTACGCCGACTTCAACTACATGCGCACCAACGACCTCGGTTGCATTGAGTTCTCCGGCCGTTACCCCGACAATCTCATTGAGGAAATCAACAACTACAGCATCACCGCCGGCGTAATCGCACGCACGCTCGACTTCGATGTGATTCACTCCCACGACTGGCTCACATATCCGGCCGGCATACATGCCAAGCAGGTCAGCGGCAAACCCCTGGTAATCCACGTCCACGCCACCGACTTCGACCGCTCTCGCGGCAACGTCAACCCCACTGTGTTCAATATCGAACGCGACGGCATGATCAACGCCGACCATATCATCACCGTGTCGGACCTCACACGCCGCACTGTCATCGACCACTACGGCATCGACCCGGCCAAAGTCACCACCGTACATAATGCCGTGGTGCCGCTGAGCGACGAACTGCTCAACGTCGAAGTTCAGAAACCCAAGGAGAAAATCGTCACCTTCCTCGGTCGCATAACCATGCAGAAAGGCCCCGAATATTTCGTCGAGGCTGCCGCCAAGGTGCTCAAGAACAACCATAACGTACGCTTCGTCATGGCCGGTTCCGGCGACATGATGGACAAGATGATAGCCCTGGCCGCCGAACGCGGCATTGCCGACCGCTTCCACTTCCCCGGTTTCCAGAAAGGCAAGCAGGTGTACGAAATGCTCAAGGCTTCCGATGTGTATATCATGCCTTCGGTGTCGGAACCCTTCGGCATCTCCCCGCTCGAAGCCATGCAGATGGGTGTGCCGTCGATCATATCGAAGCAGAGCGGCTGCGCCGAAATCCTCAACAACGTAATCAAGACCGACTACTGGGACATCGACGCCATGGCCGATGCCATACACGCCATAATCTCCTATCCCGCCCTCTACCACCAGTTGCGCGAGGACGGCCTCAAGGAAGTGGCACAGATCACATGGCAGAAAGCCGGCCAGAAAGTCATCGACATCTACAACAAAGTTCTAAACAAAGCCTAAAACCACTCTAATGAAAGCTATAAGTTTCAACTTCGAAATACACCAGCCGATGCGCCTGAAAAGATACCGCTTCTTCGACATCGGCAACGACCATTACTACTACGACGACTTCCTGAACGACGACATCATCACTCGTCTCGGACAGCAGAGCTACCTACCCGCCGCCCGTACCCTGCTGAAGATGATCGAGGAGTCCAACGGCAAATTCCGCTGCTCAATCTCCATCAGCGGAACCGCCATCGAGCAGTTCGAACAGTATGTGCCCGAAATGATCGACGCACTGAAGAAACTCGCCGCCACCGGTGCCGTGGAGTTCCTCGCCACCACATACGCCCACTCCTTGGCTTCTCTGGCCGACCCGGACGAATTCCGCCAGCAGGTACAGGTACACTGCGACCGCATCCACGAACTCTTCGGCGTCACCCCCAAAGTGCTCCACAACACCGAACTGATCTATGACGACGAACTCGCGCCCCAGATCAGCGCCATGGGTTTCAAGGCCTGCCTTACAGAAGGCGCCAAGCACATTCTCGGATGGAAGTCGCCCAACTATGTCTACAGCGCCGCTTCGGCTCCCAAGCTGAAACTGCTGCTGAAAAACGACAAACTCTCCGACGACATCGCCGTTCGCTTCGCCGACGGCATGTGGCCCGAATTCCCCCTCACCGCCGACAAATACATGAGCTGGATTGCCGAGACTCCTGAAGAAGAGCAGGTGATAAACATCTGTCTCAACATCGAGACCCTCGGCGGCATGCTCCCCGCAAATACCGGCATCTTCCAGTTTATGGAAGCCCTGCCCCGCTTCGCCGCAGAGAAAGGCATCGATTTCCTCACCCCCTCGCAGATTGCCCAGAAAATCAAGGCTGTCGACTCTCTCAGTGTCGTACACCCGATTTCAGGCGCCGACGAGGCCCGCGACATCTCGGCATGGCTCGGCAACGGCCTGCAGAACGAGGCTTTCCGCAAACTCTACTCTGTGTCGGAACGCGTGCGCCTCTGCGACGACCGCCGTCTGAAACAGGACTGGTGGTACCTCCAGGGCAGCGACCATTTCTACTACATGAGCACCAAGCACTTCGCCGACGGCGAGGCTCACAGCGCTTTCTCGCCCTACGAGACTCCGTTCCAGGCCTTCACCAACTATATGAACGTGCTGGCCGACTTCATCGTGCGCGTCGAAGAGCAGTATCCTCTGAGCATCGAGAACGAGGAACTCAACTCACTCCTCACCACCATACGCAATCAGGCCCGCGAAATCGACACCCTCAACAAGGAACTCGACTCCATGCGCAAGAACATCGAGCAGCTCGATGCCGTGCCCGAAGCCGACACTCCCGCTCCGGCTCCCGAGGCCAAGCCTGCCAAGCCTGCCAGGAAAGCCGGCAGGAAAAAGGCTGAAAAGAAAGACTGACTTTTTTCCTTGAACAGATAGCGCACGCCGGACAATACAAAATTGTCCGGCGTCGCTTTTATATATTATATGATTTTAACATGGCCGGGAATGAAAATTGCCCATAAAAAGTCGTAACTTTGTATCAGAAAACAAAACTGACACATATTATGGAAAAACCTAAGAAATCAAGCAAAAAGGCGGCAGTCGACGAAGGCAATCCCCAGGCCGCCCGGCTCGAAGCCCTGGCACAGGCCATGGGGCGCATAGAAAAGGCCTATGGCCGTGGCGCCGTGATGAAACTCGGCGACGACGTGGTGGAAGACGTCGAAGTGATTCCTTCCGGTTCGGTTGGCCTGAACTACGCATTAGGCGTAGGCGGCTATCCGCGCGGCCGCATCATCGAAATCTTCGGTCCGGAATCATCCGGTAAGACCACTCTGGCCATACACGCCATAGCCGAAGCACAGAAACAGGGCGGCATCGCCGCCATAATCGATGCCGAACACGCCTTTGACCGCTTCTACGCACAGCAGCTCGGCGTCGACATCAACAACCTGCTCATCTCTCAGCCCGACAACGGCGAGCAGGCCCTCGAAATCGCCGAACAGCTCATTCGCTCCAGTGCAATCGACATCCTCGTGGTCGACTCCGTGGCCGCCCTTACCCCCAAAAATGAAATCGAAGGCGAGATGGGCGACCGCAACATGGGTCTTCAGGCACGCCTCATGTCGCAGGCCATGCGCAAACTCACCGGAGCCATTTCCCGCACCAACACCACCTGCATATTCATCAACCAGCTGCGTGAGAAAATCGGCCAGATGTTCGGCCCCACCGAAACCACCACCGGTGGCAACGCCCTGAAATTCTACGCATCGGTCCGCATCGACATCCGCTCGCGCAACCCGATCAAAGACGGCGATGACGTCCTCGGCAAACGCGCCTATATCAAAGTGGTCAAGAACAAAGTGGCTCCCCCCTTCAAACGCGCCGAATTCGACATCATGTTCGGCGAAGGCATCTCGCGTACCGGCGAGGTAATCGACCTCGGCGTGGAATACGGAGTAATCAAGAAGAGCGGCTCCTGGTTCAGCTACAACGACACCAAGCTCGGACAAGGCCGCGAACAGGTGAAGACCATGCTGGCCGACAACCCCGAACTGCTCGACGAACTCAGCGTCGCCGTGGCCGAGGCCATGAAACAGGCCGAAGAAGACCGCCGGTCCAAAGGCACTCCCCTCCGCAAGCCCAAAACCGCGCCCACGGACGAGGATAGCGCTCCCGTAGCGAAGGAGTCCGACGGCACTCTGGACTTCGACGACAACCTTCCCGACGATTTCTCCATCGAGGAAGACCTCTGATAATCCGTAATTCTCCCGGACATACTCTGACACCGGCGGCTTCTGCCTCCGGTGTCGTCCGGCATCAAACCCCTACAAGACATGAGATCTGAAGAAGAAGTAAAAGACTGCACCCTCCTGGGCAACCAGGGAGTGAAATACCCCACCGACTACGCCCCCGAACTGCTGGAGACTTTCATCAACAAACACCCCGACAACGAATACGTCGTAACCTTCAACTGCCCCGAATTCACCTCGCTCTGCCCCATCACAGGCCAGCCCGACTTCGCTCGCATCATAATCAGCTACATACCCCGCGAGCGGATGGTCGAAAGCAAGAGCCTCAAGCTCTACCTGTTCAGCTTCCGCAACCACGGCGACTTCCATGAAGACTGCGTCAACGTGATCATGAAAGACCTCGTCCGGCTCATGGACCCGCGCTATATCGAAGTCATCGGACTCTTCACTCCGCGCGGAGGCATATCCATCTACCCCTTCGCCAACTACGGCGACGACGAACATCAGGAAATGGCCCGCAGCCGCCGCATGCAGGCTTTTGAAAACTATAATATGGTGAAATAATATGGAAAAAGACGCTTTGATGGTGCTCTCCGGAGGCATGGACTCTGTGACCATGCTCTACGAATATGCCCACCGCATCGAGCTGGCGGTCAACTTCATCTACGGCTCAAACCACAACATGCGCGAACTTGAATGCGCCCGTCTGCACTGCCGCCGCTTAGGCATCGAACTGGCGGAAATCGACCTCAGTTTCATAGGCGAGTATTTCCACTCTTCGCTGCTCGAGGGCGCCGACGCCATCCCCGAAGGTGTATACGACTTCGACAACATGAAAAGCACCGTTGTGCCTTTCCGCAACGGCATCATGCTGGCCGCTGCCGCCGGCCTTGCCGAAAACAGAGGGCTGAAAGCGGTGATGATTGCCAACCACGCCGGCGACCACGCCCTCTACCCCGACTGCCGCGACTCCTTCATCCGCGCCATGGCCGGAGCCATCGCCGAAGGCACCTACGACCGTATCGAACTGCGCGCCCCCTACTGCCTGCTCACCAAAGGACAGATTGCCGAACGCGGCCGACGCATGGAACTCGACTACAGCGAGACATACAGCTGCTACAAAGGCGGTGAAAAGCACTGCGGACGCTGCGGCACATGCCAGGAACGCAGAGCCGCACTGGCCGAAGCCGGCATCGACGACCCTACAGAATACGAAGAATAGAAGTCCGGAAGGATTGCAGAATCATATCAGTTCGCGGAGTGCCTCACAGCGCTCCGCGAACTCGTTTACAGCCCTGCGGTCGTCGGCGCTGAGTCCGAATATATCCATGCCGCATTCGGGGCAATATTCATTGTCGGCATTGCTGCAATGCCCCTGCGGACACACATACAGCCTGCGAAGGCCGAGCAACGTGCGCCGCTCCTCCACCCGTCCAAGAGCAGAAAGGCTCTGCAGTGCCTCCAGGAGCGCCTCCATATGGCGGAGGTCGTCGGCATCATACTCAGGCTGGAAAGCCGCCAGACACGAAGCCACAAGCTGTCGGGCCGACAATCCTCCGCGCAGCATTGCAGCCAGACGCGGAGCATCAAACAGCTCGCAGTCCGCTACCAGCCGCACGAACTCAGACGGCAGGGTCTCACAGTCGCCGTATACCGTATCAAGGGCATGATCACGACTGACAGCCCGCAGGTATTCGGGGAAATGCTTCAGCGCCGTAGTGTGGAGTCCGCTGCGGCGCTCTTCATCGAGCATCACGGCCACAAGATACTTGCGATACAGAGCCGGTCCGAGTCCGTCCATTCGCTGTTCGATAATGTACGCCCAGTTGTTGCCCGACGGAAATGTATCGGGCTTCTCCAGCAGCGCCGCGTAGCGCCGCCGCAGACACTCAGCTTTGAGCTGTTCGGATGTAACCATACGCTTGCTAAAAAAACATCAGGAATGCGTCACTGCGCACACCTGATGCAACTGATAGATACTGTACCCCGGAGCAGAATCGAACTGCTATCTAAAGTTTAGGAAACTTCTATTCTATCCGTTGAACTACCAGGGCGCGGATTATGCTGCAAAGTTAGCAAAATTTCGCGACATAGGCATTGCTGATTGAAAAAAAATTCTTAACTTTGTTGCCACATTTTGCCCGGATGGTGGAATGGTAGACACGAGGGACTTAAAATCCCTTGGCCATACCGGCTGTGCGGGTTCGAGTCCCGCTCCGGGCACAATGTATGGGAGCGATGCCAATGGCATCGCTCCTTTTTTTACGGAGTGGAGGATTGGGAATGATTAATGATAAATGATTAATGATTAATGATATATGTGGATTAGTTATTGGCATTTGCAGCAAGCAAGGATTTATCATTTTTGTTCCGAAAGACAGCGAGACATCGCAAAGCGATGTCTCTATTGGTATCGCCGGAAGGCCGGACAAGTCGGACTTGTCTGACTGGTCGGACTTCTCCAGTGTCTTCAGGACCCGGAGTGCTCTGAGTTCTCAGAGTGCTCTGAGTGCTCGGAATTCCCAGAGAACTCCGAGTTCTCAGAGCTCTCAGAGTTCTCGGAGTGCTCAGAGTTCTCGGAGTTCTCCGAGTTCTCTGAGTTCTCAGAGTGCAAAAAAAAGCGCCTCTCAGATTGCTCTGAAAGGCGCTTAA
>CAMWUD010000063.1 GCA_947177365.1 uncultured Porphyromonadaceae bacterium
ATGCCGCGCCTGCTTTTAATAAACTAAGTAATAATATGGAAACCTACCTGCAGATTGAAGGACTGACCAAAAGCGTCGGCGACCGAATGCTGTTCGCCGATCTGACTTTCGGTATAAACGAAGGCGACAAGATAGGCATAATCGCCAAAAACGGCACAGGCAAATCGACTCTTCTTGATGTCATTGCCGGACGGACCGACTCCGACAGTGGTTCGGTTGTATGGCGACGCGGTCTCAATGTGGCATATCTGGAGCAGGAACCTCAGTTTCCTGCCGGCGCTACAACAATAGAAGCCGCCCTTGACTCGGATTCACCCGAAGCCATGGCCGTCAAAGACTACGAAAGAGCCATGGCATCACACGACAACGAAGCCCTTGCAGAAGCCTCTCACCGTATGGACTCCATCGGGGCATGGGATTACGAAGACCGGCTGCGGCAGCTGCTTACCCGGCTTCATATCGATGAGTTTGACAAACCTGTCAGCCAGCTGTCAGGCGGCCAGCGCAAAAGACTTGCATTGGCGAGGGAAATCATGCGTGAGCCGGACCTGATAATGCTCGACGAGCCTACCAACCATCTGGATATCGAGATTATCGAATGGCTTGAAGCATACCTGAAACGCAGCCGTATGGCCATTCTTATGGTGACGCATGACCGCTATTTTCTTGACAGAGTATGCAACCGGATCATAGAACTTGACCGCACCAGCGCTTACGCTTATGATGGCAACTACGACTACTATCTGCGGCGCCGGGCAGAAAGAATAGAAGCCATGGGTGCGGAACTCGCAAGAGTCAAAAACACATTGCGTAAAGAACAGGACTGGATGAGTCGCCAGCCGCAGGCTCGTGCGGGCAAGGCAAAATTCCGAATCGATGCTTTTCACGACCTTAAGGAGCGTTCAAAAGTCAATCTCGAAGAACGCAACATACGCCTTGAGGGAAATGCCGGATATATCGGCAATAAAATCTTCGAAGCCAAAGGAATATGCAAATCATTCGGCGAAAAAACAATACTTCAGGACTTTAATTACACATTCGCCCGTTTTGACAGAATGGGCATAATCGGTCCTAATGGAGTGGGAAAATCCACATTCATAAAGCTCCTTCAGGGTATAATCGCGCCGGATGCCGGAACCTGGGACATCGGCACTACCGTCCGCTTCGGTTATTATAGTCAGCAGGGTATCGAATTCGACGACCAAAAGCGTGTAATCGATGCTGTGACAGAAATAGCCGAAGACATACAGCTGAGTACCGGCGAGAGTCTTGCACCCATGCAGTATCTTCAGAAATTCCTCTTCTCTGTGCCTGACCAGCAGAAATACATACATACACTCAGCGGAGGAGAAAGGTGCCGCCTGCATCTTGCGACTGTGCTGATGCGCCAGCCCAACTTCCTGATACTCGACGAGCCGACCAACGACCTTGACATCGTGACACTCGGCATCCTCGAGGAGTATCTGGCATCTTTCAAAGGCTGCTTGATAGTCATAAGCCATGACCGATATTTCCTTGACAATATAGTTGATCACATTCTGGTGATGGAAGGAGACGGACAGCTCCGCGATTTTCCCGGCAACTACAGCGACTACCGAAGCTATCTTGAAAGCAATGCATCCGCCGTTCCCGAAAGCAAAAGCACCCAGGCCGACAAAGAATCGCGGAGAAACGACAGCGAGACCACACGCCGTCAGGGACGTCAAGCCAAGCTGACGTTCAAAGAAAGACGTGAGTATGAAGCACTCGAGGCAGAACTCGAGGCTCTTAATAAAGAAAAAGAACGTTTGGAAAACATCTTCAACAGTGGCGCCCCGGACCCGGATATTGACGAACACAGCCGCAGATATCCGGAGCTGCTTGCCGAAATCGATGAAAAAGAAATGCGATGGCTGGAACTTGACGAACGCTCATGACATCGGTTCGGGCGGACATCTCCGTACATCTCTGTGCATGTCGGATTTTGTGACTTCGATATAATTTCGTAACTTTGCACAATAAACAACAGCTCGCATATCAATTATGGGATTCATTAAAAATCTTTTCTCAAGAGAAAAAAAGCAGGAAACTCTCGACAAAGGTCTTGAAAAGACCAAAGAAGGACTTTTCGGCAAAATCAAACGCGCTTTTGTTGGCCGTAAGACAATAGACGACGACTTCCTCGATGAACTCGAGGAGATATTCATCTCTTCTGATGTAGGTCCTGAGACCACACTCAAGATCATCGACCGCATACAAGAGCGGGCGGCCAAAGACAAATACATGGGAGAGGATGAACTCAACGACATGCTTTGTGAGGAAATCTGCAAACTTCTCGCTGAGAATCCCAATGATGTGGCGCTTGATGATTTCGACACCCCTTCAGGTTCCAAACCGTATGTGATTATGGTAGTCGGCGTCAACGGTGTCGGCAAAACCACCACTATCGGAAAGCTTGCTTACCAGTACCGCATGGCCGGTAAAAAGGTAATGCTCGGAGCAGCCGACACATTCCGTGCGGCCGCAGTAGAGCAGCTTGAAGAATGGGGTCGACGCGCCGATGTTCCTGTTGTCAAGAAACCCCAGAACACAGATCCTGCAGCAGTGGCCTATGACACTCTTTCATCGGCTGTAGCAAATGACATCGATGTGGTCATCATTGATACCGCAGGTCGTCTTCACAATAAAAAGGCGCTTATGGACGAGCTGACCAAAATCAAACGCTCCATGAGCAAAGTCGTCGATGGAGCTCCCGACGAAGTTCTGCTGGTGCTCGACGGTTCCACCGGACAGAACGCCTTCGAACAAGCCCGACAATTCTCTGCCGCGACCCAAGTGACAGACCTCGCCATAACCAAACTCGACGGCACAGCCCGCGGCGGAGTCGTAATCGGCATATCCGACCAGTTTAATCTGCCGGTAAAATACATCGGCCTTGGTGAAGGAATTACCGACCTGCAGGTTTTCGACAAACGTGCTTTTGTAGAAACACTATTCAGAAAAAAAGACTGAGCGGAATGCCACGCAAAAACGGAATCAATGTAATTACAATGGGTTGCTCCAAGAATCTTGTAGATTCAGAGCGCCTGCTGAAAATGCTTCGCGACAGCGGATTCGAGGCCGTACATGACGCGCCTCTTGACGACTGCCATGGTTATGCGGCAGTGATAAACACTTGCGGTTTTATTGGTGATGCCAAGGAAGAATCCATCAACATGATTCTTGAAGCCCTTCAGGCTCGCGACGCCGGTTTACTGACCAAAGTCTATGTAATGGGATGCCTGTCGGAGCGCTACCGTTCCGAGCTTGAGACGGAAATGCCGGAAGTCGACGGATGGTATGGCAAATTCGACTGGCACGCCATTGTAAGAGATTTGGCCAAGGCCTTCCCTGCAACCGCTCCATGGGACCGGGTGCTCACCACCCCATCACATCATGCGTATCTCAAAATAGCCGAAGGATGCAACCGTTTCTGCGCATTCTGCGCCATACCGCTTATTACAGGACGTTACAAATCAAGACCGGAAGAGGAAATTCTTGAAGAAGTACGCCAGCTTACAGCGCGGGGCGTTAAGGAATTCAACATCATCGCTCAGGATTTGTCGGCTTACGGAAGCGACTTGCCCGGAGGAGGTCTGCGCCTCGCTTCACTCATCGACAAAATGGCGGGTATTGATGGTGTGAGATGGATACGTCTGCACTATGCCTATCCGACGCAATTCCCCTATGATATATTGCCGGTGATGGCAAAACATGAAAATGTATGCAAATATCTTGACATAGCTCTGCAGCATATCGCCGACCCGGTGTTATCGAATATGCGGCGCCATATTACTTCTGCAGAAACCGAAGAATTGCTTGCCCGTATACGTCGTGAAGTTCCGGGAATACACCTCCGCACTACCCTTATGGTCGGTTTCCCCGGCGAAGGCGAGGCGGAATTCGACAGCCTGCTTGACTTTGTGCGACGCCAGAGATTCGAGCGAATGGGAGCTTTTGCATACTGCGAGGAAGACGACACGTATGCCGCAAAAAACTTCTCCGACGATATTCCGCAAGACGTAAAACAGCAGCGGCTTGACAAGCTCATGAAAATTCAGGAAGAGATTTCCATGGAAGTTCAGCAGAGCAAAATCGGCACAATACAGCGCGTGGTAATCGACAGCGAGAATGACGACTATTACATCGGACGTACTCAGTTCGACTCCCCGGAAGTAGACCCGGAGGTGCTTATAGAAAAAACTGCGGAAATGCGCCGTGGTGAGTTTTATGATGTCGAGATTATCGATGCACTACCATTTGAGCTAATAGCCAGACCATGTCAGTAAGCCTATTGTGTAAGAATGATATAACCCGGCTTCTACAGTCGGGTTCTCCTTTTTTTATATACTGTCTGCCAGGGGAACAACCTCGTATGTTGCCTTGGGATACCGTACAGTTTACGCCTTGGCATGACAGCCGTGCGCCAATGCCGATATGCACGGAATCCACAGAATTCAAAGCCTATAGCAAGTCGCTTGAACAGCTGATCGAACGTCTGAGAAAACGTGGAGGCAAGACTGTGATATCAAAAGTAATCTGTGGCGAGCACAATGAAGACATGGCGCAGGTGGCTCTTGATTTTTTCAACGCTTACCCCCTCAGCTATCGCACTGTTTTCCACACAGCGGAAACAGGCACATGGATGGGCGCATCGCCGGAACTCCTTTATAAAATAGAAAACGGCAGCTTATACACTATGGCGCTTGCCGGCACCAGACAGTATGCTGAAGATTCCCTGCCATGGGACAGCAAGAATATTGAAGAGCATCTGCTGGTGGCCGATTTCATTGAAAACGCACTGTCAGAACAGCACGCATCGTTCATGCGCAAGCCGTTGAGCACGTTGCGCTATGGTGCTATCGAGCACCTGCTTACTGAATTTACGGCAGACGCCGCGACTCTGGACATAGACCGGCTCCGGAGCCGGTTGCAACCTACCCCTGCTGTGGGTGGTTATCCCAGAGAATGTGCTCTTGAAGATATTGCCGACATAGAATCGCATAGCCGCAACATGTATTCCGGACTGATAGAATTTGAAGACGCAGCCCTTGGCGCACGCTATTGCATTGTGAATCTGCGTTGCATGCAATTCAATCACAATCAGTATTGTATATATGCCGGCGGCGGTATTACCGGAGATTCCGACCCCGCAGACGAATGGGCAGAGACCGAGGCCAAATCAGCCTGGCTACGCGCGAGAATGGCCGGAAATCAAGCTGATACAAAATAAAAAACAAACGCTGGAAATCAAAATAACTTATGATTTCCAGCGCATTACAGATAGAGCGGTAGACGGGGGTCGAACCCGCGACTTCGGGCTTGGGAAGCCCGCGCTCTGCCAACTGAGCTACTACCGCCTGCATTTGCACGCGCAAAGTTAGCGAAAGTTATGGAAATTCCCAATAAAATTCGTAAATTTGCACTCAAAATCAGATTTTCGAATGAAACATATACGCAATTTCTGTATAATAGCCCATATTGACCATGGCAAATCCACCCTTGCCGACCGCTTGCTGGAGTACACCGGCACAATCGCGCCCAAGGACATGGAGGCACAGGTGCTTGACGATATGGATCTTGAACGCGAACGTGGCATAACCATCAAAAGCCATGCAATCCAGATGGAACATGAAATCGATGGTGAAAACTACGTGCTGAACCTCATTGACACCCCCGGACACGTGGATTTCTCTTATGAGGTTTCCCGTTCTATCGCTGCTTGCGAGGGAGCATTGCTTATTGTAGATGCATCCCAGGGCATTCAGGCGCAGACCATCTCCAACCTGTATATGGCCATCGACAATGATCTTGAGATAATTCCGGTTGTAAACAAGGTCGACCTTGACTCTGCCAATCCGGATGAAGTCGAAGACCAGATTATAGACTTGCTCGGATGTAGCCGCGACGAAATAATCCGTGCGAGCGGGAAAACCGGCATTGGCATTCCGGAGATACTGCGGGCCATCGTGGAGCGGGTTCCTGCTCCGAAAGGCGACCCGGACGCTCCGCTACAAGCCTTGATATTCGACTCGGTTTTCAATCCGTTCAGAGGTATTATCGCATATTTCAAAATTGAAAACGGCAGTATCAGCAAAGACGATTTCGTAAAATTCGTATCAACCGGCAAGGAATACCATGCCGATGAAATCGGTGTGCTGAAACTTGACATGTCTCCGCGAAAGACGCTCTCAGCCGGAAATGTCGGCTATATAATCTCGGGCATAAAGACCTCACGCGAAGTTCGTGTGGGAGACACAATCACGCATGTGGCAAAGCCTTGTGAAAAGGCTATTGACGGTTTTGAGGATGTGAAGCCGATGGTATTCGCCGGTGTATATCCGATCGAAACCGAGGATTTCGAAAATCTGCGGAGCTCGCTTGAAAAACTGCAGCTCAATGATGCATCTCTAACCTTCACTCCGGAATCATCCGCAGCCCTTGGCTTCGGATTCCGCTGCGGCTTCCTCGGTCTGCTCCATATGGAAATTATCCAGGAGCGACTGGGCCGCGAATTTGACATGGATGTCATAACTACGGTGCCTAACGTAAGTTATCGCGTCTACGACAAGAAAGGCAACATGGCTGAGGTACATAACCCCTCCGGCCTGCCTGAACCCACGCTTATCGACCATATAGAAGAACCGTATATCCGGGCAACGGTCATAACCACAGCCGAGTTTATCGGCCCCATCATGACATTATGCCTCGGAAAGCGCGGCGAACTGGTCAAGCAGGAATACATATCGGGCAACCGCATGGAAATGACATTCGACATGCCGCTCGGTGAGATTGTGATTGATTTCTATGACAAGCTCAAAAGCATATCCAAAGGCTACGCTTCGTTTGATTATCATATCCACGACTTCCGGGAATCAAAACTCGTGAAGCTTGATATTCTTCTTAACGGCGAGAGTGTAGATGCACTGTCGACTCTTACCCATGCAGACAATGCTGTGACTTTCGGCCGCAGGATGTGCGAGAAACTGAAAGAACTGATTCCGAGACAGCAGTTTGACATTGCCATTCAGGCTGCCATCGGAGCCAAAATCATTGCACGCGAGACCATCAAGGCTGTAAGAAAGGACGTAACTGCCAAATGCTACGGCGGTGACATATCCCGAAAACGAAAACTGCTTGAAAAACAGAAGAAAGGCAAAAAGCGCATGAAACAGATTGGATCCGTCGAAGTACCACAGAAGGCATTCCTTGCCGTGTTGAAACTTGATTGACAATGAAATTTCAAGCTGTAATTCCGGCCCGCTATGCCTCTACCCGTTTCCCCGGGAAACCCCTCGCAGTTCTTGGTGGCAAAACCATGATACAGCGTGTGTGGGAACGAGTCTCGGACGTCATTGCCGATGCTGTAGTGGCTACAGATGATCTGCGTATAGCGGATGCCGTAAAATCTTTTGGCGGACGCGCTGTGATGACTTCTGAAAATCACCGCAGCGGAACCGACCGGTGCGCGGAAGTAGCCTCCGGTTCTGATGCCGATGTAATCATAAACATCCAGGGAGATGAGCCATTCATAGACCTTGAGCAGATCAAGGCTGTCATGGACTGCTTCTCCGACCCGCACACACAGATTGCCACACTTGTAAGGCAATTTGATCCGGCGGCAGGATTCGAAGCTTTGTTTGACCCGAATCTGGTGAAAGTGGTCATCGACGACAATGGATTCGCCATGTACTTTTCCCGCTCGATAATACCATATGTACGGGGCGTGGAATGGCAGAACTGGCTTGACTCAGCTACATATTACAGCCATATCGGATTATACGCATACCGCAGAGACGTGTTGCTTGAGCTTGCCCGACTGCCGCAGTCGTCGCTGGAGAAAGCAGAGTCGCTCGAGCAGTTGCGCTGGCTGCAGAACGGATACAGAATAAAAGTGGCTCAAAGCGACAGCCCGACTATAGGAATTGACACTCCTGAAGATCTTGAAGCAGCTGAAAAATATCTTGACACATTGAAATGAACCATACAACAAGCCTTGACCGCAACATAGCGCCGCCTATCGGAGATTTCTCGGCACGCACCCTGCCCCTGCCGGAAACACGTCTGCTTTCAAACGGAATCCGTCGCTACTGCTTTCATAGACCGGATTATGAGCTCATACGGATAGACGTGGTATGCCCCACCGGTGCGATGGAGTATGCTCCATCGGTAGCCACAATGTACGGGCGCATGCTGAAAGAGGGCAGTATAAACTTTAAGGCTGCGGAAATTGCGGAGACTCTTGACTTCAATGGTGCAGCCGTGGTTGCAGCCCCATCGAACCACAACATCGTCATATCACTTACCGCTCTGCGCCGCAATATCGACAAGGTGCTTCCCGTGTTTTTCGATTTGCTTGCCTCACCGGTATTTCCGGAAAAAGAACTTGAGGCAGTAAAGCGGCAGATGCTTGTGGAGCTGAAATGCAACCGTGAGACACCATCCTATAATGCCAGGGAACATATGCGGCATATTCTGGGCGGAGAAGGGCACCGCTATGGCATGAAGGAATCAGAAAGCGGAATCATGCAGATAGACCGTGACATGCTGGAATCATGCCGCAGGCGTTGCCTTGACCCGCGTAATATAGCGGTTTTTATAGCCGGTTATGCCGATAAAGCATTGACAGATGAAATTGATTCCCGTTTAGAATCAATTGATGATTGCGGCTGTAAGCCGGTCATTTATGACTTGCCTTTTACGCCACTTCCGGCAGGCGTCAGAAAGGTACATGTCGAAGGGTCGCTTCAGAATTGCGTACTCATGGCGACACTTGTCGACGCCCGAAATACAGAAACGCCAGACTATTGGGCGCTCAGGCTTGGCACACATGCGCTTGGCGGCTATTTCGGCTCCCGTCTGATGCAGAATATCCGCGAAGACAAAGGATACACCTATGGCATAAATGCCGGTATAAGCCGTGTTGGAAATGACGCTTTTGTAAGCATCAGTTGCGATTGCGACCCCGCATACACCGAGGGAGTACTCAAGGAGACCGCGTATGAACTGGAACGTTTTGCAACAGAACCGATGGGCGCTGATGAGTTGCACCGACTCAGACTGAGCCTTGCCTCACGGCTTGCGGGCATGTGCGACACCCCTATGAAAATCCAGTCACAGTATATATCTCAATATATACACGGACAATCAGCCGACTACTACAATCAGTTCTGGGCTGCGCTCGACCATATCACCCCGCAGCAGATGTCGGAAGCAGTCGGACGATACCTGCTTGCCGCTGACAGCTATACGGTGATAGCAGGAGATTTCAACAAATAAATGCCTCGTTTACACTTTTTAATTAAAAAACACTTTGGTAGGCGGCAAGTTTTTACGAACTTTGCATTATAGTTTTAGGGTACATGCGAGATATAGGTAAAAAAGGCTATGCCACAAGCCGATATCTGACATATTACATAATACGTACAATACAAACACAAACTCTTCATATATAGGACTAATGAAAAAAAGCGCTTTGCAAAAAGCCCGCGCAGCTTACCAGCCCAAGCTGCCTATCGTGCTCACCGGTGCAGTAAAGGCCGTTGCTGGCAATCCCACCGAATCTGTGGCTGATCAGGAAGAAATCAAGAAACTTTTCCCCAACACTTACGGTCTGCCCGAACTTAAGTTTGAAAAGAATACCACTCCGACTGCCAACAAGCCCATGAACGTCGGCGTTATCCTCTCCGGCGGACAGGCTCCCGGCGGACACAATGTAATCTGCGGCCTTTTCGACGGAATCAAAAAGATTCACCGCGACAGCCGTCTTTTCGGATTCCTGATGGGTCCCGGCGGTTTCGTAGATCATAAATACATTGAGCTTACCGCACCTATCATCGATGAATACCGCAACACCGGCGGCTTCGACATCATCGGCAGCGGACGTACAAAGCTCGAAAAGGAAGACCAGTTCGACAAAGGTCTGGAAATCCTCAAGGAACTTGACATCAAAGCACTTGTAATCATCGGTGGTGACGACTCCAACACCAATGCAGCCGTTCTCGCCGAATACTATAAGAAAATCAATGCCGGCGTACAGGTAATCGGCTGCCCCAAGACTATCGACGGCGACCTCAAGAACGACCAGATTGAAACTTCATTCGGTTTCGATACAGCTACCAAGGTATATTCGGAAGTAATCGGCAACATCCAGCGCGACTGCAACTCCGCAAAGAAATACTGGCACTTCATAAAACTGATGGGACGTTCGGCCAGCCATATCGCTCTTGAATGCGCCCTCCAGACCCAGCCCAATGTTTGTATCATCTCCGAAGAAGTAGAGGCCAAGAATCTCACTCTTCAGGATGTTGTAAACAGCATCGCTGAAACTGTGGCCCGCCGTGCTGCAGAAGGCAACAACTTCGGAACTGTACTGATTCCTGAAGGTCTCATTGAATTCATTCCGGCTGTAAAGAAACTCATCGCCGAACTGAATGACCTCCTTGCTGCGAAAGCCGATGAATTTGCAGGTCTTGCCGATGCTGAGGCACAGCGTGCATGGGTTCTCGAACAACTGACTGCTGAAAACGCTGCGACATACGAATCTCTGCCTTTGGGCGTAGCACGTCAGCTCACTCTCGACCGCGATCCCCACGGCAACGTACAGGTATCGCTCATCGAGACTGAGAAGCTGCTCAGCGAAATGGTTGGCAAGCGTCTCGCACAGATGAAAGCCGACGGCAACTATGTCGGCAAATTCGCTGCCCTGCACCATTTCTTCGGCTACGAAGGACGTTGCGCAGACCCCTCGAACTTCGACGCTGACTACTGCTATGCACTTGGTTTCAACGCCGCTTGCCTGATCAACGCAGGTGTAACCGGCTATATGTCGAGTGTCCGCAACCTTGTAAAGCCTTCCGTACAGTGGATTGCAGGCGGTATACCTATCACCATGATGATGAACATGGAACGCCGCAACGGTGAACTCAAGCCCGTAATCCAGAAAGCGCTCGTTCGTCTTGACGGCGCACCCTTCCTGAAATTCGTGTCGAAGCGCGACGACTGGGCTCTGAATACCTGCTATGTATATCCCGGCCCCATCCAGTACTTCGGCCCGGCTGAAGTATGCGACCAGCC
>CAMWUD010000064.1 GCA_947177365.1 uncultured Porphyromonadaceae bacterium
CATCCCGCATCTGGCCATACATTTCAACCGTCAGGTCAACGAAGGAAACAAGCTGTCGAAGCAGAAAGACATGCTGCCGGTGCTGGCCCGGCTCCGGGAAGATATGGAGAGCGACAATTTCCTGCTCAGACTCGTGGCCGAGGAATGCGGCTGCGACATGGAGGACATTCTGGATTTCGACCTGATGCTCTACGACACCACAAAAGCCTGCACTTTCGGAGCCGACAATGAATTTATCAGCAGCGGCCGCCTCGATGACCTCGGAATGGTGCATGCCGGCATGACCGCACTGCTGGCTACCGACCCTGTCGGAAGCCGGACACGTGTGCTTGCCGTCTTCGACAACGAGGAGACAGGCTCAGGCACCAAGCAGGGGGCTGCCTCGCCTATTCTCGACATGGTGCTGCGCCGCGTGGTGGAGGCAAAGGGCGGCGATGAGATCACCTACCAGCAGGCTGTGGCCAATTCATTCATGGTATCGGCCGACAACGCCCACGGCGTCCATCCCAACTATGTCGACAAGCAGGACCCGACAAACCATCCGTCGCTTGGCGCGGGGCCGGTGATAAAAATCAATGCCAACTGCAAGTATATGACCGACGCCGACTCGGCGGCCGTGTTCCGTATGGTATGTGAGCGTGCGGGTGTTCCGGTGCAGTATTTTGTGAACCACTCCGATGTGGCCGGCGGCTCGACTCTGGGCAATATACTGACCTCGCAGATTCCGTTGCGCGGCGTCGACATGGGCGCGGCCATGTGGGCCATGCACTCTGTCCGCGAGACCGCATCGGTAGCCGACCACGGATATATCGTTGATGCTTTCACCGAATTTTACAGTCTGTAATCTCTAATTTTTCATTTAATACGCTTTTGACATGAAGAAGTTTTTTATTATCCTTGCAATGGTGCTGATGGCAGTGTTCTGTCTTCGTGCCGGTACGCTTGGCGATGTGTTTGACAACAAAGTACGTCCGGCTGCCACGATGCTGCAGGAAATGCCTGCGGATCAGCTGGCTGAAGAAGGTTTCAGCAATGGTGTCGTGGCGATTGTGACTCCGGATGTCTTTGCCGCTGCATCAGAGGCACTGACCGGCATGCAGCCTGCTGTCGAAGTATCGGAAGGCAATCAGATGCTCAAACTCTATACAGTAGAAAACGGCGACAACAGCGAGATGATTGTACTCATCTCGGACGGAAGCCAGTGTGTGGTGACTTTCATGCGCGGTACCGCTGAAGCCGTGAAGAACGCAGCGAAGAAATAGGCAGAAGCAAGCTTCTGATGAACAATGCCCCGGTATACGCTTGATATACCGGGGCATCGTTTATCAGGAGTTTTCGCCGTCTCCGTGCCAGCGTTCCCACTGGCGGCGGTTAAGTCGGTCTTCCTGCTGGTTGGAACAGGGATTCCAGAAGTGGCTTCCTGTAAGAGCATCGGGCAGGAACTGCTGCCGTACGAAGTTGCCCGGATAGTCGTGGGCATACTTGTAGTTTACGCCGTAGCCGAGCTCTTTCATCAGCGATGTGGGAGCATTGCGTATGTGGAGCGGAACGGGCAGATTTCCACTGCGTTCCACTTCCTGCAGTGCGCCGTTTATGGCCATGTATGCGGAATTGGACTTTTCGCAGGTGGCCAGATAGATGGTGCATTCAGCCAATGGAATGCGCCCTTCCGGCATGCCTATTTTGGTAATGGTGTCGAAAGTGGCGTTGGCCAGAAGCAGGGCATTGGGGTTGGCCAGTCCGATGTCTTCCGCTGCCACTATCACAAGCCGGCGGGCTATGAACACCGGGTCCTCGCCTCCGGCTATCATGCGTGCGAGCCAGTATATGGCTGCGTCGGGGTCGCTGCCGCGTATGCTCTTAATGAAGGCGGAGATTATGTCGTAGTGCATCTCACCGTTCTTGTCGTATGCCATGGGGTTGAGCTGCAGCGATTCCGTGACAGTCCGGTCGTTGATTAGCAGCGCTTCGCCGGCTGGTGTCGACTGGTAGAGCAGGTCGAGGATGTTGAGAAGTTTGCGGGCGTCGCCTCCCGAGTAGCGGAAGAGGGCGGCGGTCTCTTCAACGCGTATATCCATCGAGCTGAGAATGTCGTCGGTCTGTATGGCTCGGTCGAGCAGTGTCTGTAATTCAGCCGCTTCGAGCGGACGCAGTGTGTACACCTGGGCGCGTGACAACAGCGGACGTATGACTTCGAACGACGGATTCTCGGTGGTGGCGCCTATCAGAGTCACAGTGCCGTCTTCAACGGCTCCGAGCAGACTGTCCTGCTGGGATTTGCTGAAGCGGTGTATTTCGTCGATGAACAGTATGGGGCGTCCTTTGCCGAACATGCTTCTGGCTTCGGCCCGGCATTGTTCGAGTACTTCACGTACGTCCTTGACTCCGCTGCTTACTGCCGACAGCGTGAAAAAGCGGACTTCCGCAGTGTTGGCGATGATGCGAGCGAGTGTGGTCTTGCCTACACCGGGAGGTCCCCAGAGGATAAATGAATTTATGCGGCCTGACTCAATCATCCGGCGCAATACGGCGCCCGGTCCCACGAGGTGCGTCTGTCCTATGTAGTCGTCGAGGGTCTGAGGTCTGAGTCGTTCGGCCAGAGGTCGGAAGTTCATGGATGATAAAGCCCCGGGTGTTCCCCGGGGCTGTGAAAGAGTTGTTATATCGGTTGTCCGAATTATTGGTTCAGCTGTTCAAGAATCTCGGTGTACTTGCGGTAGAGGTCGGCCATTTCAGTGGCTTTTTCCATATCCTTGAGTTCACGGTAGTACTTGTTGAGTGTATAGTAGCACTCGCGGTACATGTTCAGCGAAGCGGGTTTCTGGAGGTTTGATTCGTCGGCGTTGAGAAGTTCGAGCATCTTGTCGTAGGCAGCCATTGTGGCTTCGTTCACTACGTCGTTGTTGCCCATGCGGTTGAGGTGGGCGATACGCTGATAGAGTACCGGAACGGGTTCTGCCGTGGCTACAACCTTGTTCATGAATTCAAGTCCTTTGTCGGCAGCAGTCTTGGCTTCCTCGGTCTTGCCTTCCTTCTGGTAGCCGGAGGCCACGTTCAGGTAATAGCCGGCGGCGGTAAAGTAGTCGCCTACGCTTGGGTTTTCAGTAAGGCTGAGGTACTTGGCATATGCGTCGGCTGCTTCGGGATAGTTCTTGGCCGCAGTCAGGGCGATAGAGTACTGATCCCAGAGCGATGCTTCGTTGGGGAGTTTCTTAACGGCGTCGGTAAGCACTACTGTGGCGATGGAATCCTGACCGTTTTTGTTGAGCGCTTCGGCGTACTTGGCGTAGTCGTTAGCGTTGAAGTCGCCGTTGGGGTTCTTGGCGAAGAACTGTTCGCCGGCTTTTACGGCATCGGCCCACTGTTCCATGCCGGAGTAGTCGAGCATGCGCAGACGCTGCATCATGAAGTTGTCGGGCTGCGATGCAAGGAGTCTGTCGGCCACGGCCAGCGATTCGGGATATTTCTTGCCGAAGTAAAGCAGTACTGAGTAGCGTGCCTCGTCCTGGGGGAAGTGGTTGGGGTTCTTGATATACTGGCCGTACTGTTCGGCAGCTTTGTCCCAGTAGTTGGCATCGTAATATTTTTCGGCGAGTTCGCGCTGTCCGAGTGCGGAGTTGGGCTGTTTCTGGAGGAACTCCTGAAGTTTCTGGATAGAGAATTCAGGATTTACACCGAAGTAGCTGTGCGCGTAGTTGACATAGCCTTCGGGATTTTCGGGGTCGGCGGTGATGGCCTGTTCGTACTGAGCGGCTGCCTCGCCGAATTTCTGCTGGTCGACGAGCATGTCGCCTTCAAGAATGAATATCGAGGGTTCGGAGAATTTCGATTCTTTGTTTGCCTTGTCGAGATATTTGCGCACGTCCGATGCGTATGCCACAGGGTCGGCCTTGTAGTATGCGCGGGCGATGTCGACAGTGATTTCGTGGTTCTTTTTGCCGAGTTTGAGAGCCTGCTTGAAGTTGTCTTCGGCAGCTTTCTTGTCGCCGTTGCGGAGGGCGAGAGCGCCGAGACCTACGTAGTTGTAGGCGCAGTCGGGGTTGGCTGCGATACCGTTGTCGAAGCACTCTTTTGCGGTGGTATTGTCTTTCTGGGCGAGAGCGATCTGTCCCAGATAGTAGTATGCCTTGGCTTTATCGGTCTGAGCATCGTTGAGAGTCTTCGAGAGAATTTCTTTGGCGTTGCTGTACTGACCGACTTTGTAGTAGTCGATTCCGTCGATATAGCCCTGGCTCTGGGCTGCGGCGCTGAGGCTGAGACCGCCTGCGACTAAGAGTGAAAGGAAATGTCTGAATTTCATATTCGATTTATTGTTATTGTTTATTTGCACTATGGTTTCGCGCCGGCAGATGTTGTCCTGGCGGCGCGATTATCTTATATAACGCCTTGTGGGGCGCTTTATTGTCCGAGTTCGACTATGCGGGCTTTCACGCGTGCCGGCATGATGCCGGTGAGGGAGATTATCTTCTGTCCGTCCCAGCCGGTCACGTAGCTGTAGAATCCTCCGCCGAGCGAGCCGCCCACGGCTGTCGTACACATGTAGATTTGGCGGGTGAACGGATAACGTCCGTCGTAGATATACTGCTGGTAAGGCTTGTAGGCTTCCATTTCGTCATCGCGCCGTATGTTGAGCACTTTTACGGCTCCGGTAAATGCGGGTGCTTCAATCTGCTCCTCGCTTTTGGCCTGCTGGGCGAGTTCGGCTGTCATGGCCTTGCGGTCGGAGTCGGGCAGGTCGGCCTTGGCCATGTCGGTCGTGAGCCAGCTGACGCCTACGATACCGATGGCGTTTTTGTCGTTCTCCACTGCCTTGAACACTTCAGGCACGCTGCCCTGGGCATATACACGCGCTCCGAATTTCTCGCCGTTGAGCACTTTGTCCTGCATGAACTGGACAGTGCTGGAGCCGCCGTGGTCGAAATAGACGTTGATTTTTCCGAGTCCGTCGGCAGGCCACAGGTCGTTCCACAGGCTGTCGCGGCCGGAGAGTACCGATGCGACTTCGTTTGTCGTCAGCAGGTTGATCGGGTTCTGACGGTTCACAATCAATGCCACTGCATCTACGGCGATCTGCATCTGGCGGGCGGCGGGTTTTTCCTTTTTCAGGTGTTTCATCTCGGCGTCGGTGAGCTGGCGCGAGATTACAGCTGTGGAGGTCTTGAACTGCAGGAGAGAGTCGAGCGCTTCCGATTGCGGCAGGTAGCGGCACAGGATATGCGATTCGGGATAGACGTATTCATAGACGTCGATTTCCTGCTCGAGTACGTTCTGGAAACTTTCATCGCACACCATGGTCATGGTGCCGGAGGTGGAGGTGGTGGACGATTTCTTGTCGCACGATGTCAGTCCGGCGGCAAGCAGAGCCATTGCGGCGGCGATGATGTATGAAAGATGGCGTGGCATAATCAGCTGTTGTAATAATCGATACCTTTATATTGGCGGTAGCCGCGGAACAGGCCGTATGCAATCAAGGCTATGCCTACGATATAGCGGCACCATGCCCAGTCGTGACTCCAGTTGAATGCGTTGACCAGAAGCAGCACACCCATGCCTACATAAAGGATAATCATGAATATTCCGAAAAACGCGCGTATCAGTCTGTGGGGCTGGGTGGCCTCACGGTCGTTGGCGTGTATTCGCTCGCGGTATTCCTGAAAGCTCTCGCTTTCGACGGACTGTTTGTTGCTTTCTTCTTCAGGCTTCATGGCTGTAAGTGTTTTATGTTGAAAATCAGATGTTTGATGATGCATCCGGCGGAATGCATACTTATCGGCTTCTGCCGGGGTATCCCTTTATCTGATTTAACATTCCAGCATGCCGGAATGTTCGCGGTTCCACGGCTGTAAAGTTAGTGAAACTTGCTTGATTTTTTAGCAGATTCAGTGCTAAATTTATTAAAAATCAGTTCAGAGACGCATTTTGCAAGCGTGCTCCGCGAAGCCAGTCGGCGGCGGCCATGCGGCGTTTTCCTGCCGGCTGAACTTCAAGCACTTCTATCTGCCCAGACGCGCAGCATACTGTCAGCCGGCCACCGGTGGTGCTGATTTGTCCGGGAGTGCCGCAGGCTGATGTCTCGGAGGCAACCGCCGAGGCGAGTATTTTTATTTCCGACGGCGGATTTCCCTCGCATTCTATAGTGGTCCATGCGCCGGGGTAGGGCGAGAGGCCTCTGATGTGGTTGTGGACACTGCGTGCCGGTCTGTTCCAGTCTATGCGGCAGTCTTCCTTGAATATTTTCGGGGCATTCGATGTTTCCGAAGCGTCCGGAAGCTGGTCCTGGGGCATGGGTCTGAGGTCGCCCTGCAGTATGTGGGCGAGGGTGTCGAGGGTGAGTTCGGCTCCTAACTCCATGAGTCTGTCATGGACGCTGCCTGCGTTTTCATCCGGTCCGACGCTGATTGCGCGGCGGTCGATTATGTCGCCGGTGTCGATTTCGTGTTTGAGGAAGAAAGTGGTGACGCCGGTCTCGCTGTCGCCGTTCATGATGGCACGGTTGATGGGGGCTGCGCCGCGGTAGCGGGGCAGCAGAGAGCCGTGAAGGTTGAATGTGCCCAGCGGGGGCATCGACCACACAGCTTCGGGCAGCATGCGGAAGGCTATGACTACAAAGAGGTCGGCGTGGAGCGACTGCAGCTGTTCGATAAAGGCGGGGTCTTTGAGATTCGGCGGCTGCATCAGGAACAGACCGTGTTCGACGGCAAACTGTTTGACGGGAGACTGTATCATTTTGTGTCCGCGTCCGGCCTGTTTGTCGGGCATGGTCACGACTCCGACCACATTGTATCCTTCGCCGATGATGCGCCGCAGGCTTTCCACTGCGAAGTCGGGGGTGCCGAGAAATACTATTCTGAGGTTTTCTTTAGTCATTCGGATTTGTTGATTGGTTTGTTTTGAGCCGGCTCTTGGCAGCCGCTTCCAGTTCAGTCCACAGTCGTTCCTGAGGAACCGGAGCCTCAAGTTCAATCAGTTGTTTCGATACCGGATGTACAAAACTTATCCGTCGGGCAAGGAGCGAAATCGAACCGTCGGGGTTGGAACGTTTGTCGCCGTATTTGAGGTCGCCGCGTATGGTACAGCCGATAGCGCTCAGCTGCACCCTTATCTGGTGTTTGCGTCCGGTGAGCAGTTGTACTTCCACGAGTGTGAAACGTTCGCCGGTGGCAAGTGTGCGGTATCGCAGCCTGGCTTCTTTTGCGCCTGCGGTCTGAGTGGCGTGGGCGGTTGATTTGTTGGTCTTTTCCACTGTGGTGATCCAGTGGCGGAGTTCGGCTTGCGGAGGCTCGGGTGCCTTGCGGGTGAGTGCCCAGTAAGTCTTATGCACCTCTCCGAGGCGGAACATCTCGTTCATTCTTGCCAGAGCCTTTGAGGTCTTGGCGAAAACCACCAGTCCGCCTACAGGGCGGTCGAGACGGTGTACCACACCGAGGAACACATTGCCCGGTTTGGCATCGCGTTCCTTGATGAAGCGTTTGAGCGATTCCACCAGAGGCTCGTCGCCGGTTTTGTCGCCCTGGACAATTTCGCCCGGGGCTTTGTTCACCACCATAAGGTGGTTGTCTTCGTAGATAATATGCATATATTTGAAAATACGGGGATATGTATCGGACATATCCCCGTATGGCTGTATGTCGGCGAATCAGATGCCGAGGTCTTTCTTGAGAAGTTCGATTTTTTCGGCGGCTGCCTTTTCGGCTGCGTCGAAGTCCTCCTTGGAGGCCATGTGTCCTCTCACTTCCATATAGAATTTGATTTTGGGTTCTGTGCCTGACGGACGTACCGATACCTTCGAACCGTCTGCGGTGAAGTACTGCAGCACGTTGCTGGTAGTAGGGAAGTCCATCTTGGTGACAGTGCCTGTGGTGGTGTCGGTGCAGTTCAGGTCGGCGTAGTCCTTTACGAGAACTACCGGGCTGCCGCCGAGGCTCTTGGGCGGGTTGGCGCGGAATTCCTTCATCATGCGCTGGATTTCTTCGGCACCCTCCTTGCCCTGGCGCCCTACCGATACGCCTACTTCATGGCTGTAGCCGTTCTGTACGTAGATGTCCTGAAGCATTTCGAGGAAGTTCATGCCGTTGTCTTTGGCCCAGGCTGCGATTTCGGCCATAAGGGAGATTGCCGATACGGAGTCTTTGTCGCGGGCGAAATCCTCGGCGAGGAAACCGTAGCTCTCTTCGCCGCCGCCGAGATAGCGCTCTGTGCCTTCGAGGTCGCGGATTACGCTGGCAATCCATTTGAATCCGGTGTAGCAGTCGTACATCTTCACGTTGTAGTTGTCGGCGATGGTCTTGATGGTCTCGGTGGTCACGATGGTCTTGACCACATACTCGTTGCCCTTGAGCAGACCCATCTCGCGGTTGCGGCGCATGATGTAGTTGAGCAGAATCATCACAATCTGGTTGCCGTTGAGCAGACGGTAGTTGCCTTCGCGGTCGCGTACGACGCAGCCGATGCGGTCGGCGTCGGGGTCGGATGCGAAGATTACGTCGGCATCGGTCTCGCGTGCACGTTCGATACCCATGGCCATAGCCGAGGGTACTTCGGGATTGGGCGATTCGACGGTAGAGAAGTTTCCGTCGGGGATGTCCTGTTCGGGCACGTGGATGATGTTGGTGAATCCGTAGTTGGCGAGCGATTCAGGCACGAGTTTCACACCGGTGCCGTGGATCGGGGTGTAGACGATTTTCATGTCGGCGTGACGGCGGATTACCTCGGGGTCGAGCGAGAGGCCTTTGACCGCAGTCAGGAAAGCGTCGTCCACTTCCTTGCCTATGATTTGTATCAGTTCGGGACGGCCTTCGAATTTAATCTGGCTGACGTCGGTGATTTTGTTCACGTTGTCGATGATGTTGACATCGTGCGGGGCGATGATCTGAGCGCCGTCGGCCCAGTATGCCTTATAGCCGTTGTATTCCTTGGGGTTGTGCGATGCTGTGATATTGACACCGCTCTGGCATCCGAAGTGGCGGATGGCGAATGAAAGTTCGGGGGTGGGGCGGAAACTGTCGAAGAGGTATACCTTGATGCCGTTGGCGGAGAAAATGTTGGCAACGATTTCCGCGAATTTGCGGGAATTGTTGCGTACGTCGTGTCCGACAGCCACGCTTATCTGCGGCATGTCCTTGAAGGCTTCCTTGAGGTAGTTGGCCAGACCCTGGGTGGCGGCTCCTACGGTGTAGATGTTCATGCGGTTTGTGCCGGCACCCATGATGCCGCGCAGGCCGCCTGTGCCGAATTCGAGGTCGCGGTAGAACGATTCTATCAGTTCGGTCTTGTCGTCGGCCTGAAGCATGCGCTCCACTTCCTTGCGGGTTTCTTCATCATATCCCGGGCGAAGCCAGAGCTTTGCCTTTTCTGTCACTTGCTCTATGAGCTGTTTCTGATTATCTTCCATGTATGGTTTATGGTGTTTAGTTATGTTTTTACAAAGATAGGTTATTGCTTTCAATTATACAATATAAGCGGGTGTAAAGTTGCTGTTTTTGGCATTGTTTAACCAAAGATGCAGATACACAGCACCAGCATCACCGGCGCCGCGAACAGAAGCGAGTCGATGCGGTCGAGTATGCCGCCGTGACCCGGAATGAGTTTTCCGGAGTCTTTTACGCCGAGAGTCCGCTTTATCAGCGATTCGAACAGGTCGCCCAGTGTGGCGGCTGCGCTGATGGCGGCTCCTATGCCGGCCCATATGGCGATGTATGCGCCTTTACTGAGGATTGTTGCGGGGAATATGCCGAACTCAAGGTTGCTGTACCGGGCGTAGGTCAGTATGGCATAGACTATGCCTGCTATGACGGAGAAGGCCATTCCGCCCCAGAATCCTTCCCATGATTTTTTCGGAGAGAGGCGCTCGAAGAGCTTCCGGCGCCCGCAGAGCGACCCCACGCAGTAGGCTCCGGTATCGTTCAGCCAGATCATGACGAAGAGCATCAGGGGCACACGCCATCCCATGGCTGACTCTCTGAGTATGGCCATGCAGCCGAGCGGCAGTCCGATGTAGACCCAGCCCATGACGGTGAAAGCCAGACGCCGGAGCGCGCCTTCTTCTTTGTCGTAGATGGTTGTAAGGAAGCGCAGCGCCGCAGCTGTGGCTCCGGCCACTACCAGACAAGGAAACAGTATGAATATGGCTCTTTCCGCAGCTGATGTATTGGCACAGAAGGAAAATGCTGAAAATGGAATCAGTGTCAGCGAATAGCATCCGAGTGTACCGAGTGTGCCGAGGAAGCGGTTGCTTTTTTCAGTGGCGCTTGCGGCTTTGCCGCAGCACAGGTTCTGAAATTCGACTGCGGCCAGAAGGGCGAAAATGAGTCCGAGCGCTGCAATGCCGTATGAACAGCTGAGAATCGCGGCAAGAATCACGCCGACGTATACGATTCCCGCCAGAGAGCGGGTGATTAGATTTTTCATATGTCTGTCTTTTTTGCAAAGTTACGCATTTTTTTTCATATGGGCCGAACTGTGTGTCAGAAATGAAAAAACGCCCGGATTCACAATCGGAATCCGGACGTCTGTTATCGTAGGATTTGACCTGTTACTTCACGAGCACACGTTCGGTGTGGGTGTTGTTGACTTTGAAAATGTATACGCCGGGAGTAAGGGCTTCACCTGAGATTTCAGCGGTGTCGCCTTTTACGGAAGAGTTGATGACGGGGCGTCCGTTAAGGTCATATACCACGGTGTTTACAGCGGCAGCTCCGGGTGCGACCACCTGCCAGTTGTTGTCGCCGGAGGCTGCTATGATGATGTCGTGGGGGTTGGTGATTACGTCGCTGACGCCTGATCCGATTTTGATTGCCATCTTGAGGCCTTCAAGTGCGTTGATTTTGCCGGCACCCCATGCGACGGGTTTATCATCGTCGGTCATGGCCACTGAGGTGTTCTGGATTATGTAGCGGACATCGGCCGGGGTAAGGTTCGGGTTGGCCTGAAGCCAGAGGGCGCAGATGCCAGCGGCAATGGGGGTAGCCATCGATGTGCCTTGGGAGAGCATGTAGTAGTGGGTCTTGC
>CAMWUD010000065.1 GCA_947177365.1 uncultured Porphyromonadaceae bacterium
TCTTATCATATCAGTGTGTATTTATGGATTTTTTTGCAAATTTACAAATTAAAGAAACAATTACCCCCCCCCAGTGTTAATTTGTGTTAACAGTAGCATTTTTTGCAGTTCAAATAATTTGGAGTAAATTTGCAGAGTGAATATGAACGAACTGCAACCACTGACATTTCCCGGCATTGACAGCCGGAAACCGCTGATTATAGCCGGGCCCTGCAGCGCCGAAACCCGGCAGCAGATGCTCGACACCGCACACGGCCTCGCCGATGCCGGCATACACATATTCCGCGCCGGCATATGGAAACCCCGCACCCATCCCGGAGGCTTCGAGGGCGTAGGCGAAATCGGTCTGCAATGGCTCTCCGATGTCAAAGAAGCCACCAGCATGTACACCGCCACCGAAGTGGCCACCCGCAACCACGTCGAACTGGCTCTGTCGGCAGGCGTCGACATTCTCTGGATCGGCGCCCGAACATCGGCCAACCCCTTCGCCATGCAGGAAATAGCCGATGCTGTCGCCGAAGCTCATCGCACCGACATCACAGTGCTGGTAAAAAATCCGGTAAGCCCGGACATCGAACTGTGGATCGGTGCCATACAGCGCTTGTACAACGCCGGAATACGGCGTATCGGCGCCATTCTGCGCGGATTCAGCGAATACGGCATGCACATCTACCGCAACACACCGCGATGGAAGATAGCCGTCGAACTGCGGCTGCGCTACCCTGCCCTGCCGATTCTCTGCGACCCCTCGCACATAGGCGGGCGCCGCGACCTCATAGCCCCTCTGTCGCAGCAGGCCATGGACATGGGTTTCAACGGACTCATTATCGAAAGCCATTGCAATCCCGACTGCGCCCTGAGCGACGCCGCGCAGCAGGTCACTCCGGAAAATCTGGCCGCCATTCTGAAAAATCTCAAGCCGCGCGATTCCGCCGGAATCACTACCGATTCGTCCGAACCGCTTGCATCCCTTCGCCGCAGCATCGATGAAATCGACAGCCAGCTCGTGGAAGCTCTCGCCAAACGCATGGAAGTGTCACGCGAAATCGGTCGATACAAAAAACTCCACGGCATACCCGTGGTCCAGGCCACACGCTACAACGATGTGATTCGCTCGCGCATCGACATCGGAGAACAACTCGGCATGGACGCCGCATTCCTGCGCACCGTGCTGCTCGCCATCCACGACGAATCCGTACGACAGCAGATGGAAATCATCGCCTCATCAGACACATAGCCTTGCCGGGCATTGCAATGTAGATAAAATGTAGAAAACTTGTGGAACAATTTAAGATAAATTGTGGAACAATTATTTCACAGTCCCGAATTGTTTTGCTAACTTTGCGCTATCAAAAGTCTCAGAGCCGGTTCGATAATAAATATTGACGCCAGGGCGGTCAGTCTTTGAGTGATTTTTTTCGGACGACGAGGGAGCAGTGCCTTTGCACTGTGACTGAGGAGTACGGAAAAAAGCGCCAAAGAATGGCCGAGGCGAGGGTATTTATAACAGACGGCTCTGCATAAGGAAATAAAAATATTAATCAAATTAAAAAATCAGTTCGACAGGAAATGCGAAGTCCGGAGAGGAATGTTACCTTTTGATTTCAACCCTGACGTTAACATTTATTGTCGAACCGGCTCTTACAATGGGTAAAATTATTGCAATAGCCAATCAGAAAGGCGGTGTGGGAAAAACCACCACCACCATAAACTTGGCGGCCTCGCTGGCCGCCGAAGGCAAACGCGTGCTTATAATCGATGCCGACCCTCAGGCCAACGCCACCTCCGGCTACGGCATCGACCCCAAGTCCATGTCGTCATCAATCTATGAATGTCTGGTCGACGGCTACCCTATGGCCGGCTCGGAAGTGCCCACCTGCATGGACGGTCTCTTTCTAATAGGTTCCAGAATCGACCTGGCCGGAGCCGAACTCGAGCTGATAAACAAGCCCGACCGCGAGCGGGTACTTGACGCACTGATAGCCCCGGTACGCGACAGCTACGACTACATACTCATCGACTGCTCCCCCTCGCTGGGACTGATTACAGTCAACGCGCTCACAGCCGCCGACTCAGTAATCATACCCGTCCAGGCCGAATACTTCGCCCTCGAAGGCATCAGCAAGCTCATGAACACAATCCGCATCATAAAGTCGCGCCTGAACCCCTCGCTTGCAATCGAAGGCTTCCTCCTCACCATGTACGACGCCCGCCTGCGTCTGGCCAACCAGATATACGAAGAACTCAAGGGCTACTTCGGCGACATGGTGTTCGACACCGTGATACCACGCAACATACGCCTGAGCGAGGCTCCGAGCCACGGACTCCCCGCCCTGCTCTACGATGCGGAAAGCCGTGGCGCCACATCGCACATGCAGCTGGCGAAAGAACTGATAGCTAACAACCGAATATCCTAACAGACTCCCGGCGTCAGCGCCCGGAAGTAAAGCGAAATACATCACAGACATGGCAATCAACCGCAAGCCCCTCGGCCGAGGACTCGGCACTCTGATGTCGATGGACGATGTTCCGGCCACCGGCTCGTCGAGCATCAACGATGTGGCTCTCGACCGCATCACTCCGAACCCCGACCAGCCCCGAACGACCTTCGACGAGGAAGCCCTCGACGAACTGGCCGCCTCCATACGCGAACTCGGCATCATACAGCCGCTGTCGCTCCGGAAAACCGGTCCCGACAGCTACCAGATTATCGCCGGCGAACGGCGATACCGCGCAGCCCAGCGTGCCGGACTCACTTCCGTACCCGCATATATACGTTCGGCCAACGAGGCCGAACTCACCGAGATGGCGCTCATCGAGAACATTCAGCGCGAAGCCCTCAACGCCATCGAAATAGCCCTCACCTTCAAAAAACTCATCGACCAGTACAGCCTGACCCAGGAGCGTCTCAGCGAGCGCATCGGCAAAAAACGCGCCACCGTGGCAAACTTCCTGCGCCTGCTGCGCCTCCCCGCGGAGGTACAGCTCGGTCTGCGCGACAAACGCGTCGACATGGGACACGCCAGGGCACTCCTCACACTCTCCGACCCATCGCTCCAGCTGAAGCTCTACAACGAAATCCTGCGCCAGGGGCTGTCGGTCCGCCGTGTCGAAGAACTCGCCAAAGCATGGCAGAACGGCACCGAGGCAAAACCCGCCGCCGACAAGACCACGGCAAGCAGATACAGCTCTGGCGATTTCGACATACTCAAGAAACATCTCTCCAGCGCATTCCAGACCGATGTGAAATTCAGCTGCGACAAAGCCGGAAAAGGAAAAATCACATTCCCCTTCCAGAACGACGACGAACTCGAACGTCTGATTTCGCTTTTCGACACCCTGAAAAAACAGTAGACTGCCCTCTGAAGTGAAGCATCTCAGCTTACATATAGCCTTTGTGCTCTGCATGATTGCCGCCGCTGTGTTCCCCGCCGCCGCCACGGAACCCCTTGACGCCGGCGGACTCGACACATCCGACCCCTTCGAGACAGCCACCTCCGACAGCGACAGCCTGCCCGAAATAGCAGCCGACACCGCCGTTGCTGCCGCTACTCCGGAAAAAGCGGCAATCGACTACGACCGCTGGGAAGAACGCGACGTGCAGTTCAACCCCGACCCCACACGCGCCGTATGGATGTCGGCACTTTTCCCCGGACTCGGACAACTCTACAACCGGCGCTACTGGAAACTGCCCATTGTCGTGGGAGCATATGTCGGACTCGGCTACGCCACATCATGGAACAACTCCATGCTGCGCGACTATACCAGAGCATACCGCGACCTCAGCGACAACGACGACAGTACCCGGTCATACATGGACTTTTTTCCGCCCACAACCAAAGAAGAAGACCTCGACCGCACATGGCTCACCAACATCATGCGCGCCCGAAAAGACTTCTACCGCCGCAACCGCGACCTCTGCATCATATCCATGGTGGGAGTATATCTGCTGGCGATGGTCGACGCCTATGTCGACGCATCGCTTTCGCATTTTGACATAACTCCCGACCTTGCCCTGGACCTCTCTCCACAACTGATGCTGAACGACCCGCGCATATCCCGACCGGCACTCGGACTGATGTGGGCTCTAACGTTTTAACCCCTCCTCACAGCCAAGACATGAAAATTTCAAACCGCATCATCTGTCTGGCCGCCGCCGGTGCCCTCGCATGGCTCGGCGCCATGGCCAAACCGGCTCCCTCGATTCTCTCCATCAAAGACACCATACACGACAACAGCGTGATTGTGCCGGAGAGCTTCGAGACCGATGTCAAAAAAATGCAGGAGAACTGGTATCTGAAAAATTATGCCCAGCTCGACCGCAATGCCGACTCCCGGCCGAACCCCGTAACCACCGACCAGGACTACATCGACCGCCTCGGTCTGATTCCTTCGGTCATTGAGATGCCTTTCAACTCCATCGTGAAGAACTTCATCGTGATGTACTCCGAACGCAAAAGGCAGCTCGTAGAGAACATGCTCGGCATGAGTCTGTACTATATGCCTATCTTCGAGGAAGCTCTCGAACGCCACGACCTGCCTCTCGAACTCAAATATCTGCCCGTGATTGAAAGCGCTCTGAACCCAAGCGCCGTATCCCGCGCCGGAGCGGCCGGACTCTGGCAGTTCATGCCCGGAACAGCCACTCAGCTCGGCCTGGAGATAAACTCCCTCGTCGACATGCGCCGCGACCCCATCAGCTCTTCCGAAGCGGCAGCCCGGTATCTCAAGCAGCTTTACGGCATTTTCGGCGACTGGTCGCTGGCCATAGCATCATATAACTGCGGCCCGGGCAATGTGGCCAAAGCCATACGCCGCGCCGGCGGAGGCAAAAAGGACTTCTGGGAAATCTACCCCTTCCTGCCCGCCGAAACCCGTGGATATGTGCCTGCTTTCATCGCGGCCAACTATGTGATGAACCATTACGACAAGCACAACATATCGCCTGCCCTGGCCCGCAAACCCATTCTCACCGACACCGTACACATCAGCCGGCGCGTACACTTCCGCCAGATCAGCGATGTGCTCGCCATTCCGATGGACGAACTGCGTGCGCTGAACCCTCAGTTCCGCACCGACCTGATTCCCGGCGACATCCGGCCATACGCACTCGTGCTGCCGTCGCTGCAGACCTTCGCATATATAGCCAACGAAGATTCCATAACAAACCACAACGCCCAGCTCTATTCCCGCCGCGACATAGTGGAGCCAGCCACCGGTTCCATCAGCGGTTCCAACAGCAACGGACGCTATGTCGACGAACTTGTAGTGAAATACCATACTGTCCGCAAAGGTGAGACACTCGCCAAAATCGCAAAACGCTATGGTGTCACTGTAGCCTCTATAAGAAAAGCCAACGGCTTCAGCAAAAAGAAAAAAATACAGCGCGGTCTACGTCTGAAAATCAACACTTACAAACGCCGCTACATAAAAGAGGAGACAAGCAAGGAAACTCCGGAAGTAAGCGCCGAAGCAAAAGCCGACAGCACAGCCATCGAGCGCTCGCTGGAACTCGTCATCGACACTGTTGCCGAAAAACCGATACCGGCAGAAAACTTAACTCAACACAAATCGGCAGAAAACATAGCTCCTAAAACGGAGACCCGCGCCAAAGTTGAAAATACAGCCAAAAAGTCTACTCCCGCCAAAGCGGCACCTGCCACTGTCAGCCATAAGGTCACCAAAGGCGAGAGTCTTGACAAAATCGCGCGGAAATACGGTGTCACAGTCAGCGACATCAGAGCCGCCAACAATATAAAAGGCGACAAAATCCAGATTGGACAAACCATAAAAGTGCCTAAAAAAACAGCGTCTAAAACTAACTCTAACTCAAACCCTAAATCTAAGAAAAAGAGAAAAAACAGATGAACAACGACATCCCAAAGGGAGCCGCGCGCACCGAGGTGCCACCGGCTGAGGTCGACCCCATCGACCTGCCAGACAACGCGTTCCGCGAACTTGCCGCCGACGAGGAATATCGTCCGCTGATGCACCCGGCACGCTATTATCAGGAAGCAACGCCCTACTCCGTGACAATGGGACTGATACTGGCTGTGATATTCAGTGCCGCAGCCGCCTATCTTGGTCTCAAGGTCGGACAAGTGTTCGAGGCCGCCATACCGATTGCCATTATCGCAGTCGGACTGTCGTCGTCTCTGAAAAAGAAAAACGCCCTCGGCCAGAATGTCATCATTCAGTCGATTGGCGGTTCTTCGGGTGTGATTGTGGCCGGAGCCATATTCACCCTGCCCGCACTCTATATTCTGCAGGCCAAGTATCCCGAAATCACCGTAAGCTACATGGAGATTTTCCTCAGTTCTCTGTTCGGCGGAGTCCTGGGCATACTTTTCTTCATTCCCTTCCGCAAATATTTCGTGAAGGACATGCACGGCAAATATCCCTTCCCCGAAGCCACTGCCACCACACAGGTGCTCGTAAGCGGCAACGCCCAGACCACAGGCAAATCCGGCGGAGGCCAGGCCCGTCTGCTTCTGGCGGCATCGCTCATCGGCGGTATCTACGACTATATCGTGGCCACATTCGGACTCTGGGCCGAGACCGTCACTACAGCGGCTTACAGCTGGGGACAGACCTTGTCCGACAAATTCAAGTTCGTCTTCTCCTGCAACACCGGCGCGGCCCTGCTCGGTCTCGGTTATATAGTTGGTCTGAAATACGCCTTCGTGATTTTCGCCGGCTCGGTTTTCGTATGGTGGGTGATCATGCCACTGATCGGCGCATACGGCTCGCCTGAAATCCAGGCCATGGACGCCGGCACGCTCTTCTACGAGGTAGCCCGCAAGATAGGCATCGGCGGCATTGCCATGGCCGGTGTCATCGGCATAATCAAGTCGTGGCCCATCATCACCCAGGCGGTGGGACTTGCAGGCCGCGAACTCAAAGGAGCCTCGTCGGCTGCCAAACCCGTCAGATGGCAGCAGGACATCAGCATGAAGCACATAGCCTACTTCGTGGGTCTGGCTCTGGTGGCCGTGTTCATCTTCTTCTGGCTCGGCGTCATCCACACCTTCTGGCAGGCTCTGATTGCGTGGGCAGTAGTAGCAGTCATAGCGTTCCTCTTCACCACTGTGGCGGCCAACGCCATTGCCATCGTAGGCTCGAACCCCGTCAGCGGCATGACTCTGATGACACTCATCATAGCATCGGCCGTATTCGTGGCAATCGGTCTCAAAGGTGCTTCCGGCATGGTGGCGGCGATGGTCATCGGAGGCGTGGTCTGCACTGCCCTGTCGATGGCCGGTGGCCTCGTGACCGACCTTAAAGTAGGATACTGGCTCGGCTCGACCCCCCGCAAGCAGGAACAGTGGAAATTCCTCGGCACTCTTGTGTCGGCTGCCACTGTAGGCGGAGTGATCATGCTCCTCAACAAGGTATACGGCTTCGCCGGCCCCGACGCGCTGTCGGCTCCCCAGGCCAATGCAATGGCTTCTGTGCTCGAACCCATGATGACCGGACAGGAGACTCCCTGGATTCTTTACATCACCGGCGCCATTCTGGCCGTGCTGCTCAACTGGCTCGGCGTGCCTGCCCTGGCTTTCTGTCTGGGCATGTTCATAAATCTCGAACTCAACACCCCCATGCTTGTAGGCGGTCTGCTGAGCTACTTCGTGGCCAAGTCGACCAAAGACGCCGACCTCAGCCGCCAGCGCAGCGACCGAGGCACACTTATCGCATCGGGACTCATCGCAGGCGGCGCTCTGTTCGGCGTATTCGCCACCATCACCAAGATGTTCGGTGTCAGCTCCACTGTCGACCAGTCGGCTCTTGCACCCCAGCTGCTTGGCCTGCTCATCTACATCGCATTATTCTTCTATGTTCTCGTGGCCTCATGCCGCAAGGACAAACCCTAAACAATATGAAACCGATTATTACCATGACATTGATTTCGGCTATGACAGCTATGTCGGCCATAGCCCTGCCTCCATACCCGAAGGCACCGAGCGACGGAACCGTCGATGACTATTTCGGCCATAAAGTGGCCGACCCCTATCGTCCGCTGGAAGACGACACTGCTTCTGTCACCACCGATTGGGTGAACACCGAAAACCGTATCACCCGCGAATATCTCGAAGCCATTCCCTTCCGTGGCAAACTCGCCGAGCGGCTCACCAAGCTGAACAACTTTGCAAAAATCGGCGTGCCTTCAAAAGGCAAGGACGGCAAATACTACTGGTCGGCAAACGACGGTCTGCAGAACCAGAACGTAATCTACCGCAGCGACAAGCCCTACGGCGAGGCCGAAGTCGTACTCGACCCCAACTCACTGAGCGACGACGGCACTGTGGCTCTCACCGGCCTTGTAATCAGCCCCGACGGCAAATATATAGCATACACCATCTCGCGCAGCGGCAGCGACTGGACTGAAATCTTTGTGCTCGACGCCAAGACTCTCAAACCGCTGCCCGACCACATTGAATGGGCCAAATTCACAGGTGCCGAATGGAACGGCGACGGCTTCTACTACAGCGCATATCCGCGTCCCGAGGCCGGCAAGGAATTCTCAAACGCCAACGAATACCACTCTGTGTACTTCCACCGCCTCGGCACACCGCAGTCCGAGGACAAAGTGGTGTTTGAAAACCGTCAGGAACCCCTGCGCTTCCACCTCGCAGGCATGACCGAAGACCTCCGCTACCTGTATATCTACGGCAGCGGCCAGGGCACCGGCAACATGATGCTTGTGAAACGCGCCGACGACCCCAAGGCCGAATTCACAGTCATTGAGCCTACCCAGGAAAAGGAAATCAAAATTGTGGGCAGCATCGGCGACACTCTCTATCTCTACACCAACATCGACGCACCCCGCTACCGTCTTGTGGCTGTCGACCCGGCCAGACCCGAGCGCAGCAACTGGCGCACTGTGGTGCCTGAATCCGACGATGTACTCAACGGCGTGGCCTTCACCGACCACGACAAACTCATCCTTCTCTACGACCACGATGCAGCCAACCGCGCGTTTCTGGCCGGCATCGACGGCAAGATAATCCGGGAAATCGAACTCCCCACATACGGTAGTGTAAGCTTCTCAACCGACATGGACAGTGATGAAGTGTTCTACGCGTTCACCTCTTTCACTTACCCCACTGCAAACTACACCTACGACATCCACAGCGGCAAGAGCACTTTCCTGCGCCAGAACGATGTGCCCGGTCTGAATCCCGACGATTACGTCACCGAGCAGGTGTTCTACACCTCCAAGGACGGCACAAAGGTGCCGATGTTCATCGTCTACAAGAAAGGCATAAAGCGCGACGGCTCCAACCCCACCCTGCTCTATGGCTACGGCGGTTTCGCTGTCACCCTCAACCCCGGCTTCAACGCCAACCGCATACTCTGGCTTGAAAACGGCGGCGTATACGCCATGGCCAACCTGCGCGGCGGCAACGAATACGGTGAGGAATGGCACCTTGCAGGCACCAAGATGAACAAGCAGAACGTGTTCGACGACTTCATCTCCGCAGCCGAATACCTTGTGAAGGAAGGCTACACCAACCCCTCGAAACTGGCCATCCAGGGCGGCAGCAACGGGGGCCTGCTCGTAGGCGCCACCGTCAACCAGCGTCCCGACCTCTTCGCCGTGGCCATACCGCAGGTAGGTGTGATGGACATGATGCGCTACCACCTCTTTACCATAGGCTGGAACTGGGCGCCCGACTACGGCACATCGGCCGACTCGCCTGAAATGGCAGAGTACCTGCTGCGCTATTCTCCGGTACACAACGTCCGCAACGACGGCACACCCTACCCCGCCATCCTCGTCACCACCGCCGACCACGACGACCGTGTGGTACCCGCCCACTCGTTCAAATATGCCGCCGCCCTTCAGGCTGCCGACACCGGCGACAAGCCCAAACTCATCCGCATCGACAGCAAGGCCGGCCACGGCGCAGGCAAGCCTATCGCCAAGGTAATCGAGGAACAGGCCGACATCTATTCGTTCATATTCCAGAATCTCGGAATCGACCCCACTGCAAAGAAATGACCCCTATCCTGTCCGCAGGGCGTGTGGCTCTGCTACTGTCCGTTCTGGCCGGCTTCGGCCTGCAAAGCTGTTTCACCGGCATAGAGAGTACGCCTCGCATCGGTGAAAGCGAACTGCGCCGCCAGCATGTCACTGTCACTGCCGAACAGGAATTCCTGTCCGACATCCGGAGCGACCGCCCGTCGCTCTGGATGCCCGGAAAGAAGTATTACGTCACAGACTCAAAAATCAACCTGATTTTCACCTCGGCTTCCACGGGCACCGACTCGCTGGAAGGCGAGGTGATTACATTCTGCCGTTTCAACCGCATTCCGGCCGTCGACAACAACAATGCCGCCGAGGCTGTGTTCACACACGGCAACGACACTCTCTTCTGGCGTCCGGGCATCGACGCCGACTCGCTGGCCTCACGGCGCCGGCTCGACATCCCTTTCACCATCGACCTCGACCTCATTGACAGTGTCCGCTCCAGAATGGCCGGAAACACCTATTACATCACCACCCCGCTCTGGTACGACCCCACCTCCATGCAGCCTACCGGCGGCCTGCGCCACATAGCGGTAGAAATCACAGACGTACGGCCCGGTACGGCGGCGATGCCGTTCAATGTTGTCTTCAGGCCGCAAGCACCATATGGCTCCGACAAGGAGTGCAGTGTGCTGATGACTGTCGGCGACGACCGTCTCGCCACCCGCAATTTCCACCGTCTGTTTACATTCGACAATCCCCGGCGCCGCTATCCTGCAATCACCGACGATGTCTGGAATCTGATCATTCATTCAAAAGTGCGCGAAGGCATGAGCCGCGATGAATGCAGACTCGCTCTCGGCGCGCCCGACCAGATAATCCACGGCAGCGGCACCCTCGCCACCTCCGAACGCTGGAGCTATCCCGACGGAGTATACCTGATTTTTGAAGACGGCTACCTGGTGCGCTTCCGCCAATAGCAGGCCATATGGACCGGCAGTCTGAACAC
>CAMWUD010000066.1 GCA_947177365.1 uncultured Porphyromonadaceae bacterium
CATCCGCACCGTCCGCCCCCTCCGGCAAGGTGTGATAGCCGACTTCAACGCCGCCGAACTCATGATTCGCGGTCTGGTGAAAAAAGCCAGCAGCAAAAGCAACTGGTTCTCGCCCTCGCTCCGCATGGTCGTAGGCATCCCGTCCGGCTCCACTGAAGTGGAAATCCGTGCCGTCCGCGACTCGTCAGAGCATGCCGACGGACGAGATGTATACATGATCTACGAGCCCATGGCCGCCGCACTTGGCATCGGTCTGGACGTCGAAGCCCCCGAAGGCAACATGATTGTGGACATAGGCGGCGGTACGACTGAAATCGCGGTAATCTCGCTCGGAGGCATCGTCAGCAACAAGAGCATACAGATTGCCGGCGACGACCTCACCGAAGACATCCAGAACCACATGCGCCGCGCGCATAACGTCAAAGTGGGAGTCCGCACTGCCGAACAGATCAAGATGCACGTGGGCTCGGCGCTCACCGAACTCGACAATCCGCCGGAAGACTATATCGTGCACGGCCCGAACGTGATGACCGCCCTGCCCATGGAAGTTCCGGTAAGCTATCAGGAAATCAGCCACTGTATCGAGAAGACCATCTCGAAGATAGAGGCTGCCGTACTGGGCGCGCTCGAACAGACCCCGCCGGAGCTATACGCCGACATCGTGCGCAACGGCATCTATCTTGCCGGAGGCGGCGCCCTGCTGCGCGGTCTCGACAAACGCCTGACCGACAAAATCGGCATCCAGTTCCATATAGCCGAAGACCCGCTTCTGGCTGTAGCCAAGGGCACAGGCGTGGCTCTGAAGAATATCGACAAATTCTCGTTCCTCATACGCTGATACGACGGGGCTGCCGGAATACATGTGCATGAATGCGTCCGGAGAGTCCGGATGCATTCATTGCGCGTAGAGCGGTACAGACATGTGTCAGCATATCCCCAAACCCAACAGAAGTGAACGAACTCATACTATTTTTCCGCAACAACAGCAAGTGGTTCATGTTCATCATATATGTGGTGATCAGCTGCATGCTGTTGTTTCAGCACAACCCCTACCAGCACCATATCTATCTCACCTCGGCCAATGCCGTGGCCTCCGGCGCCTACGGACTCGGCAGTGAAGTCACATCGTACTTCAACCTCCGTGAGATCAACGCCGACCTCAACGCCCGCAACGCTGCCCTGCAGTCGGAAGTGGTGAACCTCCGCGAACAGCTCGACATACTTCAGGAGAAGAACTACACCGACACCATGGTGACAGACTCCACAATGCAACATTTTCGCTTCATTGTGGCGCATGTGATCAACAACTCAGTATCGAAGCCATACAACTATCTGACCATCAACAAAGGCAGCAACGATGGAGTGAAGGCTGAATGGGGAGTGATAGACCAGAACGGTGTAGTAGGTATAATCAGCAACGTCGGTCCCCACTCCGCGCGTGTGATATCGCTGCTGAATCCGAACTTCCGTCTGTCGTGCAAAGTCAAGAACAGCGACGGATTCGGCTCGCTCGTATGGGACGGAAAAGACCCTTCCATAGCCCTGCTGGAGGAACTCCCGCGCCACACCATATACCACAAAGGCGACACTGTGGTGACCAGCGGATACTCCGCCGTATTCCCGCCGGGACTGCCCGTCGGACGCGTCATAACCGAAGACCAGAACCGCAAAGAAAACTTCTTTACGCTTAAAGTGGAACTCTTCGCCGACTTCACCACCCTGAGCAACGTCCAGGTGGTGGTGAACAACTACCGGGCCGAACTCAAAGCCCTTGAGGCGGGAGAAAAAGAGGAAGAAGAAGAAAACATCAAGAACCCCTTCAAGCAATGAGCAAGACCCTGCTTAACATACTGCTGTCGATTCTGCTGCTGGTACCGGCCCAGGCCGTGATATTCAACAACCTGATACTGTTCAACGTAGCCGTACCGCTGGTGTTTATCTACGTTATTGTCAGTCTGCCGGTGACATTGAGTACAAACGTGTCGCTGACGATTGCCTTCATCACCGGACTGGCCGTGGACATCTTCGGCGACACCCAGGGCGTGAACGCTCTGGCATGCACCCTGCTGGCATTCATACGCAAGCCCGTCTACCACCTCTACATGAGCATCGACGACGACCTGGCCGGCATGCGTCCGTCGTTGCGCACCATGGGCTACTCGCCGTATATGAAATACCTGCTTACGATGACCTTGCTATACTGCTTCGCGGTTTTCGCCATCGAGGCATTCCAGTTTCATAATTTCGGTCTGATGCTTCTGCGGATTATTTGCAGCACCGCTTTCACTTTCGTAATCATCTACGCCATAGACAGCCTTTCGATCAGACAACGCCAACGTGAGAAAAAACTATAATCTTGAAAAAAGAAAATACGTAATCGGCGCATTTATCACGATTATCGCCGCCATATTCATAGTGCGGCTGTTCGATCTTCAGATACACGACAGCACCTACAAGCAGTCGGCCGATTCTAACGCCTTCCTGAAGAAGACGGTCTATCCGTCGCGCGGACTCATCTATGACCGCGACAGCACTCTTGTGGTCTACAACCAGCCTGCATACGACGTGATGCTGATACCGCGCGATGTGCAGGAATTCGACACGCTCGACTTCTGCCAGACTCTCAATATCACCCGCGACCAGCTGCTCAGACGTCTGGCCGACATGCGCGACAAACGGCTCAACCCCGGCTACTCATCATATACACCGCAACGTCTCATCGCACAGCTGTCGTCGGAGGATTACGGACGGCTTCAGGAAAAACTCTACCGCTTTCCGGGATTTTTTATCCAGAAACGCATATTGCGCCAGTACGCCTACCCCACCGGCGCGAACATCCTCGGCAACATCCGAGAGGTGAACAGTACCGACATCGAACGCGACCCATATTACGCCGCAGGCGACTACACCGGCGACCTTGGCGTGGAGAAAAGCTACGAGCAGTATCTGCGAGGCGAAAAAGGTGTGGAGATTCTCATCCGCGATGCCCGCGGCCGCATCCAGGGCCGCTACGAGAACGGTGCCCGCGACATGGAAGCCATAAGCGGCCGCGACCTCTATCTGAGCATCGATGTCAAGCTGCAGCAATACGCCGAGTCGCTCATGTCGGGCAAACGCGGCGCAGTGGTAGCCATCGAACCGGCCACCGGTGAAATTCTCTGCATGGTCTCCTCGCCGACCTACGACCCGCGCCTGCTCGTCGGACGCCAGCGCGGCGCCAACTACCGCAAACTCACTCAAGACCCGGCGGTGCCGCTATTCGACCGCGCGCTGATGGCTGCCTATCCTCCCGGCTCCACATTCAAGCCAACCCAGGGCCTTATATTCCTTCAGGAAGGCATCATCAACCTGCAGACCGCATATCCCTGCTCACACGGCTATATCAACGGCGGCCTTCGCGTCGGCTGCCACGCACATGGCTCACCGTTGCCCTTGAAACCGGCGCTCCAGACATCCTGCAACGCCTACTTCTGCTGGGGATTCAAATACATGATCGACAAACGCAGCAAATACGGCTCTTCGGCCAACGCATTCGAAATATGGAAGAACCACCTCGTGTCGATGGGCTACGGATATAAGCTCGGCGTAGACCTCCCCAGCGAAAGCCGCGGATTCATACCGAATGCAAAATTCTACGACCGCTTCTACTCCGAAGGACACTGGAGCGCGAACACCATCATATCCGTATCCATAGGCCAGGGTGAGATTCTCGCCACTCCGCTGCAGATAGCCAACCTGTCGGCCACAATCGCCAACCGCGGATGGTTTGTAACACCTCATATCGTACGCAGCATCCAGGACACCGTGATGCCGTCGGAACTGCTTCAGCAGCGCCATCCCACTATCGACGCCCACTGGTACGATGATGTGGCCGAAGGCATGCGCATGGCTGTGACCGGAGGTACATGCCGCCGCGCCGCCATACCGGGCATTGAAGTCTGCGGAAAAACCGGTACCGCCCAGAACCCCCACGGCAAAGACCACTCCGCTTTCATGGGCTTCGCCCCCTATCAGGAACCCAAAATCGCAGTGGCCGCATACATAGAAAACGGAGGCTGGGGCGCCACATTCGGTGTGCCTATCGGCTCGCTGGTAATGGAAAAATACCTTACCGGAACCATAGCCCCCGAACGCAAAGGCATGGAACAGCAGATTATGGCCATGAACATATTCTACGACCCGCCAAGAAAGAAAAGCGCGAAATCGGGTCAGCAGGCCGATTCCACCAAAAACAAAGGCAAGAAAGGGCAGAAAGGCAGCGAAGCCAAAGCCGATACCGTAAAGATTTCATACAGCCGCGCGGCTCTCGGAACACAACGTCTGGCCTCTGAGGTAGGCGACATTGTGGGCAAGGCATTCAACGCGGCAGGCGAGACAGATAAAGACGAATAAAAACATGATACAGCAACGAAACAACGGAGCCTCCATACTCCGAAACATAGACTGGATTACCGTGCTGCTCTACCTGCTGATGGTAGCTGCGGGAGTGGTAAGCATCTATGCGGCCAGCTACGACTTCGACCAGGCCAACATGTTCTCGGCCGATGAATTCTCGGGCAAACAGGTCCGGTGGATCGGACTGTCGTTTCTGCTTGGTCTGGTGTTGCTGCTGATTGACTCGCGCATGTACGAGACGTATGCGTTCCCGATATATGTCGTGGTATTGATACTGCTGCTGATTACCCCCTTCGTGGCCCACGACATAAAAGGCTCGAAGTCTTGGATTTCATTTGGTTCCATGAGCCTACAGCCTGCCGAATTTGCCAAATTCGCCACGGCTCTGGCTCTTGCCAAACTCTTCAGCGGCTACCATTTCGTGCTCAATGCCAAATTTTCCAACTATGTCAGAGCCATAATGATCATAGTGCTGCCTATAGTGCTTATTCTGGCTCAGAACGAGACCGGTTCGGCCCTGACATTCATGGCGCTCTTCTTTGTACTCTACCGCGAGGGCATGAGCGGACTTGTGCTGTTCGCAGCTCTCTTCTCAGTGGTCATATTCGTAGTGGCGGTAAAGTTCACCGACACCTGCATTCTTGGCATTCCGTCGGGAGAATTTGCCATCATGGTGATGATAGTGCTGATACTTATAGCCATGAGTTTCATCTACGACAAGCACCTGACCGTGACACGGAACCTCATACTCGGATTCGCCGCCGTAGCCGCCGGCATGGTGGTGCTCGGCATCTGCGGGCTCGACTCCGCCGGCATGCCGACATTGCTCGGTTCCATAATCGTGGCATGTCTCTATATAGCCGTCGAAGCCATACGTCTGCGGCGGCGCAAACTGTTCATTGCCACGGCTACCGGCCTGCTGTCGGTGGGCTTCATGTTTTCGGTGAATGTGGCTTTCAACTACCTCCAGCCCCACCAGCAGCAGCGTGTGCTTGTGGCCATGGGCATTGTGGAGGATCTGCGCGGCGCCGGATACAATGTCAACCAGTCGAAAATCGCCATCGGTTCGGGCGGATTCTGGGGCAAGGGATTCCTTAACGGCACCCAGACCAAACTGAAGTACGTGCCCGAACAGCATACCGACTTCATCTTCTGCACCATAGGCGAGGAAGAAGGATTTGCCGGCGCCATGGCCGTGACGCTGATGTTCCTGATTCTCATACTGCGCATCATCTCCCTGGCCGAACGCCAGCCCACCACATTCGGACGCGTCTACGCCTACTGCGTGGCATCGTATCTGATATTCCATTTCTGTATCAACATAGGCATGGTGATAGGCCTGTGTCCAGTAATCGGCATACCGTTGCCCTTCTTCAGCTACGGAGGCTCGTCGCTGTGGGGCTTTACCATACTGCTGTTCATACTGCTTAAAATCGATGCCGGACGCAAGTCCGTGCGCCGGTAGAACAGCAGCGCCGGAGAGGCGGTAATCATGATAGCGGCTATCGAAAAAACGACATGCCGCAGCGTCTTTTTTCTTTCGCAATTTGTTTATTTTGCAGAGGTTTTTAAAAGATACGATTATGATTACACTCGACATCCCTCTCATGGCATGGTGTACGGTAGCCGTCATCATGCTGGCATTGATAGCACTTCGCGCAATCACGGCAATCAGCCGGCATCGCAAAGCCATGGCATACGGCAAAAGCGGACAATGCTCACGCATCTGCCGTCAGGAAACCGTTGCGCCGAAGCTGAAATTTTTTGAAATAGGCAGTGAAAGCGAGGAATTGTTCCTGCCCGGCGACAAAGACGTGACAAAAAACGACATTTCCGATGAATATGCCGACTGAAACAGATAATACCGCTACTGTCGCGGCTTGCATGCCTGACCGCGCCGGAGACTCTCCGCTCAGGGAAGTAAGCCTCTTTCTTTCAGACTATGCCGCCTGGCTGCTCGGTTCAGGAGCCACCTGCATACGTCTGGAACGGAATGTCGACCGCATGGCCGACGCATGGGGCTGCAAGGTTGTCATGACCATACTGCCGCGTCATATCCACCTTACAGTCAGCAGCCCCGACCAGAGTGAAAGCTACACCTATATCACCGCCACCGGATGCTATGGGATCAGCTTCGACATCAACACAGGGCTTAGCCGGCTCAGCTGGGAAGTCGCCGACGGACGTATCAGTTTCAACGAAGCCCGGCGACGCTTCGCCGATATAACCGCCACTCCGCCGGAATCTCCGGCGCTGGTGCTGCTGCTGGCATCTCTGGCCAACGCATCGTTCTGCCGCCTGTTCGGCGGCGACTGGGCAGCCATGGCGGTTGTGTTCATAGCCACTGCCGCAGGCCTGTATATGAAACAGCTCATGCTTGGGCGCAAGGCCGACCTGCGTGTGGTGTTCATGACCTGCGCCTTTGTATCGGCGGTACTCGGAGCCGGAGCCGGTCTGTTCGGACTCGGCGATACTCCGGAGATAGCCGTAGGCACAAGCGTGCTGTATCTCGTACCCGGCATACCGTTCCTGAACTCCTTCAGCGACCTTCTGGCGGGTCATTATATATGTTCGTTCAGCCGTTTCCTGCATGCTGTGATACTTACCTGCTGCCTGTCGGCAGGGCTTTGCGCCGGACTGCTGACCATGAATCTCGGAATGTTCTGACTATGCTTATCGAATATCTACAAGACGCTTTATTCGCCGCTGTCGCGGCCATTGGATTCGCCGCCATCAGCAATCCTCCCAGACGCGCATATCTCTTCTGCGCCCTGATAGCGGCCATCGGCCACTCCACCCGCTTTCTGATGATGCACCAGCAAGTGTTCGGACTACATATCGTACTGGCCACCACAGCCGCCTCGCTGTTAGTGGGACTGCTGGCCGTTGTATTGTCGCCAGTGGCGAAAATGCCCGCCGAGACCTGTCTGTTTCCATCGCTGCTGCCGATGATTCCGGGCATCTACGCCTATAAGACCTTCGGCGGCCTTGTGATGTGTATGTACCGTGGGAGTGAAGGCGAATTCAGCCATTACTTCTATCTGTTCGCAAGCAACGGACTCACCTGTCTGTTTATTCTCATCGGCATGGTCACAGGAGCCACCATACCGATATTCATGCTCAAAAGAATCTCATTCCAGGCAACAAGATAAATGGAACTACGTCAACTACGCTATTTCGTCAAAGTAGCCGAGACTCTGAATTTCTCAGAAGCGTCCCGCACATTGTTCATCACCCAAAGCACCCTGTCGCAGCAAATCAGGCAGCTCGAACAGGAACTCGGCACTGCCCTCTTTCTGCGCGACAGCCACGGAGTGCAACTCACCGAAGCCGGATACGAACTGCTGCCCTGCGCCCGGCAGGCACTCCACGACGCCCAGCTCTGTGTCGACCGGGTGTCAGACCTACAGCAAATGCTTGCCGGCACTCTCAACATTGGTGTCACATACTCGTTCAGCCCCATACTCACCGAGACACTGCTCGAATTCATGAAGCTATATCCGAAAGTGAAGCTGAACATATACTACAAGCCGGTAGCCGAACTGATGGACATGCTGCGCCGGCGTGAAGTGGACTTCGTGCTGGCGTTCCGTCCGCCGCAGAAACTCGACGGCATCGACACGCATATACTGTTTCAGAATTTTCTGGCTGTGATAGTCAATGAGCATCATCCGCTCGCCTCTGTCCAGAAAGTATCGCTCGAACAACTCAGCCGCTACGATCTGGCTCTGCCGTCGATTGGACTTCAGGCAAGAAATCACTTCGATGCCGTACTCTCCGGCACCCACGGCCTGAAACTGCGCGTCCGCACCGAACTCAACGAAGTCAACATACTGTTGAAACTTGTGGCAGGCAGCAATCTGGCCAGCGTACTGGCCGAAGCTACCTGCCACAATATAAACGGAGTAAAAGCATTGCCTCTCGATGTGCCGCAGAACGAAATGACCGGCTGCGTACACACTCTGTCCGACAGCTACCGCAAGCGCTCCATGCGCGAACTGATAAAGATGCTCAGTCAGTCGGCAGCCATACGCGAGAGGGTAAGTTCATGGCTGTAAATTACAGCGCCACCTTCACGGCCTTGTCGCCGCTGACCGCGATGTAGACACCGCCTTTTGCCGGACGGTCGACCCTCATTCCCTGCAGGTTGTAATATTCGGCTGCCGAGAAATCAAAGTCATCGGTGACAGTGCCGACCGATGAGGTGGCATACTGAGGCAGCGGCGCGGCAGGAGTGGTGTCGCGTTCAGGCTCCGCCACTGTACCCATCGATGTATAGTCGCCGAACTGGTCGCGGAGCCATCCGGTCTTGCGGGCAAGATGCTCCACTACCCTGTTGCGGGCGCCCTGCATGTCGGAATTGTCCACTATCGGGAACGTGATTTCGCCATCAGGCAGTGGCTCGTCTTTCCAGCGGCGACGGTCGGCCAGAGCCGCCTCGGAGATGTGTCCTACGTACTCATCGATGTCATCCACGATTCCGTCGTAGCAGCTGGTCATGAACCAGGCCCAGGTATCCCTCACCTTGCTGTTGAAAGTTTCGTTGCAACGCATCGATGCTATCCATGTCATGCCATAAGAGGTGGCATCGTATATAAACATGTCGGTGCTGCCGTTAAAAGCATTGCCGCAGTCCCATAGCGGTGAATAATGCCATTTCTGACCTTCGCCACGGTCGCGGAACAGATATGTCGAGCCGTGATATGCCTCCACATGCGATATTATTTCCTCCACAAGATAATATCTGGCTGCATCGTCAAGATCCATATAGCTCCAGAGCCGGTCGGAATTGGCTCCTACATGGTCGTTCATGGCAGAGAACTGGTCGGTGACGAAACGGCGCTGCAGGTCGGAGTATGCCTCCGGGGTATCCCATGTGACTCTGAGTACATCGTGATATCTGCCTGCACAGAATTTCTCTTCCATCTGTATCTGGTTCTCTTCATCGTAGTTGTCGAGTTCGACAAGATATCCGCCTGAAATCAGGTTCGGGTCTTCGACCATGTCGTCGAGTTCGGTGATATTCACTCTGTCGGCATCGATGCGGATGCTCTCGGTAAGGAAATATAGTCCGCGGTAGTCGCCGTTGATCACCACTTCCACCGGCTGCTGCCATGGAGTCCATGGCAAGCCTATGCGACGTCCGAGATTGAAACCTGTGAAATTGCGCAGATAGCCGAAGGTGTCGTCGGCATGAGCCAGAATGGCGAAGTGTTTGCTTTTGGTCAGACCGAGCAAGCTCTGTTTCTTGCCAAGTTTGAGTTTGAACGGTTTTTTTGAAAACCCGATTCTGGTAAAGTTGCCTCTGGCCTTGATCTGAAGGTCAAGGGGAGCATCTTCCGAACCTATCGATTCGGCTCCGAGTTGTTCAAGCCATTCGCAGCCGTTGGTGTCGAGCCAGTATTTGCCATCGAAATAATTCTTATGACTTAGATTGCGGTTGATGATTTCATCGTTGAAGGCTGTACCGTCTTCGTTATATACATTTATATATAGAACCGGCAAGCTGCCTGAAACTCCGGCAACCGAAGGTCTGGCAGGCGCTTCATGACCATTGGCGCTTATATAGATATAATTGGTGTCTGTAAAATTCTGTCCCAGAGTGAAGCGTATTGTCACATCCTTGAGGCCACAGGCTTTCAGGTTGCCGCCGTTCAGGCTTGCCATGAATGTGTATGCATCACTGATTTCAAGTTTTTCGGGAGTTCTGGCGCCATAGTTATAGGTCCATTCATCGGAAGAAATCTTGAACTCTCCGTTGAGTTCCGGTAGTGTGATGCTGTATACATCGCCTTCGCGGTTCATGCGGTATTGTTCCTGACAGTCCCACATTCCTGTCATCTCGCCACGGATGTACATCACAAGACGCCCCTCGTTGTCGACCATGTCGGCCGATGCCGGAACGAACGCGCCCAGCAGTCCTGCGACTGCGAATACAAATTTCTTTAACATTGTAAGTATGATAATTGATTGAGTTGGTATTGATGCACAAAGTTACAGCTTTTTCCTGACCCACACAAATTCGGAACGGGGTGGACGGCGCTGGCTTATGAAAGTCCAAGTTCGAAAGAGATGCTATATAGAAACGCCTAAACAAGTTTATGATAACCGATGAAGCATTTCCAAACCAAGGCGTTCAACTATACCGGTCACAAGTGCATTTCCCATCAAGAACGCCCGGCGCATATTTGAAGCGCCCAAAGTATGATTGTCCGGAAACATATTAAGACGTTCTAATTCTACGGGAGTCAGCCTGCGATATTTACCACTTTCTGTAAGAATCACATGCTTAAAACGAGAGGGAGATGCACCTCCTTCTCCAGTAATAATTGTACGAGATGGCTTTTCGATGCTGTCCGGGAAGGCCATTGCTCCTTCCGAGTAATTATATTCGTAACCGGTGGTTTTATTTACTCGTTTTTCCGACTTACCGCCTTTGGCATATTGCCACTTTGGAATGTCCTCATCGTGTATAAAGAATTAATCGGGAACATCGGAATAAGGCAATAGAAAATCGCCTAGAGTAACGAACGGTCGCTGATAGTCCGGTTCTGTTGCCAATGTATATACCATTATG
>CAMWUD010000067.1 GCA_947177365.1 uncultured Porphyromonadaceae bacterium
ATATGAAAGTTACATTCCTTGAAAACAGCGGCTTTATGGTTACCACCGATAAAGCCGTACTTGTGTTCGACTACTATCACGACCCGGCGCACAAAGTGGTTAAAGAACTGGAACATCTGCCGCAGCTGCCTGTCACATTCTTCGTAAGCCACCATCATGCCGACCACTTCAACAACGAAATCTTCAACCTCGGACAGAATCACCATCGCACTTATGTGATAAGCAACGACGTACGCGGAATCGCCGACACCGACCTGCCCATACAGTGGATGAGCCGGGGCGACATTGTAGAGAACCTGCCGGGCATAAGCAAAGTCGAGGCTCTCGGCAGCACCGACATCGGAGTAAGCTTCGCCGTGACTCTGCCGGACGGCAAGAAAATCTTCCATGCCGGCGACCTGAACTGCTGGCACTGGAACCGCGAAAACACACCACGCGAAGCCGAAAAAGCCGTAAGCCTCTTCGAGACCCAACTCGGTCGAATAGCTGAACGCTACCCTGAATTCGACATCGTATTTTTCCCCGTGGACGCCCGTCAGGGCGACGACGTAGCCATGGGAGCGGCAGCTTTCATCGACCGTATCAAGGTCAAGAACTTCTTCCCCATGCATTTTGGCGGCGACTACCGTCCGGCCTGCGACTTCAACAGCTATCCGCTTCAATCATATACCGGAACTGAATTCCATTGCCTGCACAAACCCGGCGAGAGCACCGAACTGCAATAGAAACAACCTTAACAACACTTTTCAACTATGATTAAAATGATGCTTATCGCAGGCGCCGGCGGCTTTGTCGGCACCTGTGGCCGCTTCCTTGTAGGAAAGTGGAGCGGCGCCATGTTCCATGGCTCATTCCCGATGGGAACCTTTCTGGTCAACGTCATCGGCTGCTTCATCATCGGCCTGCTGTTCGGTCTGCTCGAACGCGCCCATGTAATGACCGCAGGCGAAAACGCACTGCTTATCACCGGCTTCTGCGGAGGCTTCACCACTTTCTCGTCGTTCGCCGACGACATGTGGGTACTCGGAAGCAAAGGCGACTGGAGCACATTCGTGCTTTATCTTGCGGCAAGTGTCATCTGCGGCGTGCTGCTCGTATGGGCCGGACGCGCCATCATCCGCTGAACCATCAGTACACAACAAGGGCTGTGGCCTTTTGAGGCCACAGCCCTTGTTGTTTCTGTCTATCTATGATTATTTGATCACTACCTTGCTTGCGGTTGCACCTTTGCGCACCACATACACGCCGGGAACAAGACGGTCGGCCGGCACGCGCACACCGTCGATGCGGAAATATTCCGCAGCAGCATCAGCGGCATCTACCGCGATATTCTCAACACCCGATACAGAGCTCATCACAAACGACAGCGGAGAATATTCGCTCTCGCGGTCGTCGTAGCTCTGGCCATAGCGGTCGGACTGACGGGAGAAAGAACTTACACGATGATATATGTCATCGCCCTGGACGCGTTCGGGTACGTCCACATCAATCGATGTCAGATTGTCGCCCTGATTCGAACCATGATACTGCTTGAACAGGAAGGGTTCGATCAAGAAATCGCCTGCCTTGTAGTTCTGGGTGATTTTCAGATTGTCGACATAGAGGTTGTCGTAGCTGCCTATTGCAAACAGACCTACAACCGAGCGCTCGCTGCCCTTGGTGAGGTCGAACGAGAATGTCTGCCACTCTTCGGTAACCTTCTTTTCGGGATAAAGCAGTTCCACCTGGTCGAAGTCGCCGCGCGCATCGTTCCAGTTGAACAGAGCCACACAGCACTGGGTGGTATAGAAATAGCGGTTGTTGTCCTCGTCATACATTATTGTAGTAGCACCTGCAAGATCTACTGTCAGCGTAAACTTGCCGCCGTCTTTGCTGAAATCCATTTCAGGCGACATCAGACCCGACTGGCTGTCCTGCATCTCGTAAAAGAATGCATCCAGAGCGAGGTAGCCTTCATATGGGAAGGCATTGGTAGCCCTCCATCCACGCTGCTTGAGCTCGCGGCTGTAGTATTCACCGTAGCATTGATCCCAAGGACTCTCGATAGTGAATCCGCTGGGGTTGCCGTCAAGGTCAAGTATGCCGGTAAAGTCCTCGTCGGTCACTGTGAACAGACCGTCGTTGGCGGCTATGCGCTTGTTGTAGGCATAGTAGTTGTAGACATCGGCTCCGGGAACTTCGTTCCAGTTGGCGGAGTATGTCCAGCCGTTGAGTATGTCGACATCGCCCATCACCGGCACTTCCAGATCATAGACACGCATCGGGAAACTTTCAAGCGACACAGTCTCGCCTTTTACTGCCTTCACGGTATAGTAATAAGTTTCGCCTGATTCCACTCCGTCTACAAGGTAGCGGGTGTCTGCCACCTCGACATCGGTCAGCAGGTACTCGTCGTAGGTAGTCGGAGCAGCCATAGGATTGTCGGAGGGTTCTTCAATGGTGCGGTAAACCGAGAGCAGATATTTTTCAGCTCCGTCTACCGCGCTCCAGTTGGCCACGAACGAAGTGCCCTTGTACTCTCTGTGCGAGAGCGCCTCGGGACGAGTCACGAAGGGTTTGAGCTGATACACCTTGATGTCATCGACAAGAACATTGCCCGGCATCATTGCCACGATATTGAACAGCGTGGTAGGACCGGCATCGCGGAACATCAGACGGTAAGTAGTCCATTCCGACGGAATGTCGCCGATTACCACAGGGTCTTCCGGCGTGCGCCAGCTGGGTCCCATATTGTTGGTCTCGCCCATTTCCACATACAGACCGCTGTAGGTCTCGCCGGCGTTTTTGGTGCGCGCCCTGAATTCAAGCACAGCGGTGCCGTCGTAGTTGTCGACTTTCACCAGAGTGGTATTGACATGAGCCTGAAGAGGGGCATACGGACTGTTGTCGACAGCCTCGAGATAGAGACAGCCGCCGGCCGGACATGCGACAGCAGGCGACTCGCCGCCGACGCCCCAATGGGGGAGATGTGTATATTTGGGATCGAAATTCCACCAGGGATATTCCGGTTCGTCAAGGTCGAGTTGAACATCTACGGCAGGCTCTTCCTCGCTGCCTTCTGTCAGCAGCGAGAAGTCCTCTTCAAGGACGAGTTCGAGTTCGCCGTATTTTTCAACTTCGGAAATGGCAGCGCCGCCGAAGCCTAAGACCTTTGCGCCGACAATACGGTCGGTGGATTTCAGTTGCTGTGCCTTCGCAGGAGTCGTACGGCTTTTTAATGCAGTACTTTCCGGGGCATGGGCCGGCACTTTGAATATCTGTGCGTCGGCGTTTGCCGCCAGACCAAGCAACAATGCAGGAATGAGTAATGTAGTCGGTTTCATTAATAGAGATTGAATTGTTGGGTGAACCTGCGGGGATGCGCCAAGCAGAATCCCCGCAGGAAATATTATCAGAAATACTATCAGATGCGCACCTTAAGAGTCTTGCCGTTGGCGCTTACCACGTAAACACCGGCGGGAAGACTTACAGGCAGAGCGGATGCGCCCTTGACATTATATACAGCCACTGCGCGTCCGGCAAGGTCGCTTACAGTCACGGTGCATGCGCCGAGATTGACATTCAGCACACGTGCGGCTGCGTCATAAGCCAGAGTTCCGTCAGCCACAAGATTGCCGACACTGCTTGAACCGCCTACGCTGAGCTTCACTGCCGGAGTCCGGTTGTTGCTGTTGTCGGAATCATTTTCTGCCACAATGCGTGCGGCCAGTGTGTATTCTCCGGCTTCAGCGAATGTATATTTCACCGGCTGGTTGGCCGACATGCCGGTAGCCAGATAGCGGGTGCCTTCATAAGTATGCAGCACTTCTTCCTCTCCGTCCGAATCAAGCGACAGGAGTTCAATAGTGTAGTCTTCAAGGGCTACATTACCCTTATTCTCAAAATACACTCTGAAGCTAAGCTCATCGTTGGCTTTCACATCGCCCGAGGGCAGCTGAAGCTCGGTAGCCACGACATCAACAGTCGGGGGCAGCGCTTCGAGAGCGTATCCGAAGGTGATACATGGCAGCAGGTTCGATGTGAAGCTGTGGCTATAAGGCGCGTCATACACGGTTTCCGACATGCGGGTATAAGCCTGATATGCATCATCGGCATTGGCCGCCGCAAGCTCAAGAGCCGGCGATGAATCGGAGTCCATACGGGTTTCGACGTTAAGCACAAGGCTCTTGCCGTTTTCAAGAGTGAAAAGTCTCTGCAGATCGAGCTTTATTGTCTGGGCGCTCATCGAAACTTTAGTGGCAATCGCACCATCGTATACCAGTACGAAATCTTCAGCCGGTATATAGTCGATTGTATTGTTTGCCTTTGTATAGCCGTCGGTACGGTCGGTCTGGGCCATGTAGATTTTCACCTGCATGGGATCCACGTTGTACTCTTCCTTGACAACAGTCAGCGTGAGCGACTGAATCTGATAGGGACGCGGATGGTCACCGAAGAATTCGGCAGGATACATCAGCTGAGTGGCCGCCTTTGTGTATCCACGGTAGAATGATGTTCCCTGGATGTCGTACGACGAGCCGTTCCATTTGGGCAGCTGCTCGCTGATGACAGGCGACAACACTCCCTCAAGAACCACATTTACATCAAATACTGCAGTCTCGCTGGGTACACCGCCTTCGATGTTAACCACAGCCTTAAGGCCGTATTTGCCTCCGAGGGCAAAGGTATAGGCAAACTCCACATCCACGGTCGAACCGGCAGCGATTGCAGGATTGTCGACGGAGCTTCCGACAAGTACATCAGCCATATTCTCGCGCACGAGGTAAAGCTCCACGCTGTAGCCGCTGAGTTCGGCGCCGCCTTCGTTGCCTACTGTCACAGTATAAGTCACTTCTTCTTCAGGAAGCACTTCCGCCGGACCGGTCACAGCCACTGCCTTGTAGTCAAGCGAACGAACTTCGACTGCAACAGGCTCGCTCTGGTTGTTGTCGGCGACTTCATCGCCTTCCAATACTACGCGAGCCACAAGATTGTAGCTGCCGCCGGCCTTGAACGTCACGTCAACAGTGACATTCGCCGACATCAGCGACGGAATTACTTTAGGATTGGCAACGGATGCCAGAACCTCGTCATTATCGGCATTGACGATTTCCACTGTATAGTCCTCCACAGGCTGTGTACCGTTGTTGGTCAAACTGACTGTGAATCCATAGACATTATCGGTATAGAGAGTCTGGTCTTCGGGTGCTATCAGACCGGTAAGCGCAAGGTCTGTCACCTCGGGTTCCTCAATAGTTTCCTCGCCTATCATATACACGAGAGTGAGACCGCCGACAAAATCGGAAGAAAGAGTCACATCCGAAATAGCAAGAACTTCGGTGCTGCTTGTGCAGTAGAGGCTATGGTAGCCGCCTACACCGGTCTGACCCGAAATAAAGGCGGGATACGGGTCAGGACGTGTGGCATCGTCTATGTCGGCAAGCAATCCGACAACCATCGACTCGCCGCGATGCATCACGAACGGACGGCTCAGAGGTATACGCAGGCAGCCGTCGCTGATTTCTGAGAAATCCACTTCCACAGCGTTGGCCACCACCGTAAATGCTTCATCCGGCAAAGCATTGCTGAAGCTGTTTTCTGATGTGGAAGCCATCATGGCGGTGAGTCTCACCTTGCCCGATGCAGGAGCTGTGAGCATGGGATATACCAGTTCTTTCACTGTATATGTGTCGACCTTCACTTTTTCATCGAGCACAACCGACGGATAAAGCGACTGTGAGGCGGAGTAGTAGTTCCAGCTCTGAACACACAGCGGATATTCGCCTGTCGAATATGTGCCGCCGATAATAGCCTTTTCAACGATGTCGCCGATTTCACCTTCATCATCGCCGGAACCACCGCCTTCGGCCAGTGTATATCGTATGTCAAGCGAAGGCACATATTGTGATGTTGCTGCAGTGACATATCCGACTTTTTCTTCCAATAGCTTGGCGAAAGCCACGTTTGATTCGTTACTCTTATAATATCGCGAATGAATACCGAAGGTAGACTCCGGGTTGCCGAAATACAGATTCGAAGAGAATTTCTCCACGACACTGGTCTGCCATGCGACAACAAGGCTCTCGCCCTTATCCATCACGAAGTCGAAGTTTACCGGGAATGTAAGTGCTTTCGAAGCCTGCACCCCGGCATCAGCCAGGTCAACTTCCCCACTGAATATCTCTACCAGTTCCGACTCAGGAATCCACTCTGAGTTAGTTGTTTCCGAAGTTTTGCCGATGTACATGGCAATCTGGATCTTTCCACTGGCGGGCACAGGCTTGGTTGCGGAAAACGGGCATATGACCTCCTTCACGGAGTACGCATCTGCGCTTCTGAGACCCTCGTCCATCTTTGACGCAGGATACACGGTCTGGCATCCGGAATAAGTGTAATACGATGATATCGGGAAGTTATCTTCATAGTAATCCATCTCAGCCACTACGCCGCTTATAAGTTCATCAGAACTCTGGGCGTATGCCGGAATGGCAGCAGTCCCGACGGCCATTGCGGCCATCACAGTGAGTAATGTTTTTTTCATTGTGTGATTGTTTTGATTGGTGATAAATCTGGAATCCCCGGGGACCATAAAAGCCCCCGGGGAGAAATTGGTCTGGATTTAGATTTTTGCCTTAAGGGTAAGCGCAGTGCCGTCAGCACCGTATACCTTGATAAGGTATATACCCTTTTCGCAACCGATATAAGCCGAGGTATCGCCGTCGGCTACAGCTATCGCCTTGACGAGCTTGCCGCCGAGGTCATATACATCAACTGTCGACATCGCGAAATCTATTGATTCCACGCTCTGAGTGGCAGCGTTGTAATATACAGCGCCCTTGCCGGTAAGAACCACCTCGTCGACTCCGCTGTTGTCAGTCTTCACCGAAAGATGAATCAAAGGTGCGCCGGCATAACTCTGGCCGCTGGGATAGAGCGGGTCGAAATCGCCGTTGCCTTTGTAGTTCATCGACTGATAGGTCGAGGCGGCCCAGTCCATGCCGAATGTGCGCCACTTCACCAGATACTCCTGATGATTGCTTTCTTTCTTGCTTATAGTCACAACCAGCGGACGGGCGGGGTCGAACTCATACTCATCGTCGATATCCGCTACCAGATAGTTATGGCCGATTACGAACGGCACATTGTCACGGAATACAGGCTCTGCTGTCACGGGTATGAATTTGCCGTTGTCACGGTCATAGCCTTTGGTATCGGTCTGGGTCAGATATACTGCTACTTCGGTATCATCGAATGATGCGAATTCTCCCAGCGACTCATACTCCCACGCGATGCGTGTGATGGCAGGCTTCTTTCCGCCATAGATGCGGTCGAAGAATGTCATGGCAGGGGTATAGATTGTCTGCGTAGCAGTGCAGGCAAAGTAGTGGTTCATCGGCAGATTAGTGTCAGTAGCATCGCTGGTGACATCCTCCACGGTGACGTTCAGGGCAGGCACTTCCTCGCAGTTGGCGAACAGAGGCGCTGTCTTGTCGTTGGAGGGATTGCCGTCGCCTTCAAGCGATACAATAGCCACTATGGCCTGATAGCCCAGTGCGGGAACTGCAGCCTCCAGTTCCACATAGTCGGTCTGGTAAGCCGCGATTTCAGGCACGATGTCGGTTTCGGCAAACACTACCGGCTGGTTTCTTTCATCCAGAAGCGCAAGCTGTACCTTATAGTCGCTCTGGGTGTTTTTACCGTTGTTATATACCTGAACGTTGAAAGTATTGTTTTCAATGGAACTCAGGTAAAGATGGCCGTCAAGCGCCACTGCCTGAAGGTCATCGGCCGGAGACTCCTCTATAGAGAATCCTTCGACATAAAGCCACATGTCGGTTTCGGTGGCAGTCATGAGCTCGAAGCCGAAATAATACTCGCCGTCCACGGGTGACTCCACGTATACTGTATATTCCTCGCCGTCGCTCGGCCACACAACTTCATGAGCCGGTTCGTCGTAAAGCACAGTAGACAGCCCGTTCGCTGTGGCCTCGGTGCCGCCTACGATACGAATCGGATGATACGACACGCGATCCCAGTCGCCGAAGCCACCGAAATAGAGCTTATAGACGAGCTTGTATGTCTTGCCCTTCTCAAGGAGCAGCGTGGGAGTCACAAGTATGTCGTCGTTTCCGCCATTGGAGAATTCCAGACGCATTGTCTCGCGGCCAAGGTGGTTGTTGTTCTCATACTGGAAGTAGCGTCCGTCGCCGTTCTTGTCGATAGATGTGAAGCGGACTGCATCGACACGATCCTGGAATTCTGTACTGTAGGGCGGACGGATACCGTTGCCTGCAAGTACGGCGTTCGATTCGGTTGCCGAACCCGAGCCCTGGGCATTCGATGCCACTACGCTGTAGGAGAAGAGCTGCGCCTCGCCGAAATCGCTATCGGAATAATATGTATCCTTGACAGTGGCGATCAACTTGTTGTCGGGTTTACGGGTGATTGTATAGCTGAGATCCGAATCATCGAACCAGCCGTCATTGTCGCCGCGTACAGGCTTGCTCCAGGTCAGGAATATAGACTTTCCGTCTTCTGTAATGGCCTTCAGGTCGCATACTTCGCCGGGAACGTCCTTGCCGACAAATGCATCGATACTGCGGGGTACACCCTTGCCATAGCTGTTAACCGGCACCACATAGTACTTGTGCACACCCTGGCTGCCGCCTTCATCGGTCCATGTCATGTCGGCACCTTCCTTGCCTGTAGCCGGAAGTGTCGCCACCGGTTCGCCCTCATAGGCGTCGCGGTAGATTTCCACCGATGACAGATTGCTGAGCGTGCGGCGGTTCCAGCGCCGTGTCGGGTTGGTCCATGTGATGGTCACCTTATTGTCACCGGCTTCGTCTTTGACGAAATTCAGATTTTCGACACGGGCGGGAGCGCTGCGTGCTTCAGCCACCTCGTAAGCTATGGACAGGCCTTCTACACCTTCCTGCATGCCGAAGTATCCGAAGCTTTCGGTTTCGAATGTCAGCGGGTCAATCTTCACAAGCACATTGTTTGCTTCGATATTCCACGCCGACCACCAGATGTCACCGGTGCTATGATCGAAGGCAATGCTGTTGTTGTCGTAGTAGATTTTAAACGGCTTGCCGTCGACAAGTATCGGGGTGGAGCTTATCACGTTGTAGTCATCCGCAGGGTCGAGCACATCCAGCGCGGTGCCTACTACTTCTCCCTTGTCGTTGCCGACCCAGCGGAGCGCGTATAGCTGGTTGTCATAGTCGAAAGCGGCGGCCATGTAATATGCAGGAAGAGCCTTCACTCTTTCGCTATAGTAACCGGTTTCTTTGTCAACCTTGGCCAGTACGGAAGTGACGGTTCCATCATCGTTCTGGTGGAGGGCATAGAGGTTGTCGGCATCGATGGGATTCCACAAAATCGCCTGTGGAAGACGCCACCACAAGGGATCGGGGCCGCTTTCGTTCCACAGGTGAAGCTGTGTCGATTCTCCGGTTTCGGTATCCACCTTCACCCAGTCGGTCAGACGGGTGATGCCGAATGAATAGTGCACTATACGGTGTCCGTAATATGCGTCACCGCCCCAGGCTCCGCCATACACACCGAGCATATCGGGGAACTCGCGGTCCCAGCGGTTGCCTATCACGAATATGTCGCATAGCTTGTTAAGATTCTTGGGGTTGGACGAGTACAGGTCCACATAGTGTACAATGTGGTCATAGTCCCATCCGTTGACTGTATGGCCGAAAATTTTGGTACCGGCATCTTTTTGCGGATTGAGCGGCGCACGCAGCATACCAGGTGCTGCCGATACCGCTTCCGGCATCTGGGGCAGTGGCCCCGGGAAGCTGTTCGTATTCGGAACGCCTGCCACAGCCATTCCGCCGACAAGCAGGCCTGTTCCTAATGCGATAAGTTTATAGTCCATTGTATCAAGTGATTAGTGTATTGGTTTTTTATCTGATTATAATTCTGTTAACCTCTTTGCCCTTGCGTACGATATATATGCCGGGAGCGGGATTGCCCTTGACCGGAGTACCGTCGATACGGAAATATTCGGCAGTTGCGGCCTCTTTGTCCACTGCTACTGATTCCACACCGGACTGACCGCCGCGGAGCTGGCCGGGCTCGAACTTGAGCGAGAAGTTGCCCTTGCTGTTGGCTTCATACCATGTGTCCGGACGGATGTCGCGTACACGGAATGAAAGCGAACCCTGCGGGAATGTGATTTCATCATCGGCAAAGAGTCCGTACCAGTTTTTCTGGCGGATTACCTCGGGAGTGCTGCCGTAATAGACGAAGGTCTTGTCTTTGCTGCATCGGTCGGCTCTCGACCATACGTCCATGACACCGAACCGCAAGTCAAGACCTAAGCCTTCCGCCAGCTCAAGAACTACGGCATCGGGGTCAGTGGCATCGATATAGATATACCAGTGGCGCGAGTCATCATATACATTGCCGCCACTCAGAGGATACGACGGACCGTAGGCATCCACCAGACGTATATAGCCCGGACGGGCAACGCTTTCTTCAACCTCCACTTTGTATTCATAGCTCGGATATATAAAGCCATAGGGTATCAGTTCGTCAACTCCGGATATTATAGCCTCGGTATACATTGCCGTACCGGCCTTGCGCCATTCGCTTTCATCAAAAGCAATCTCCATCGCGCGGGTGAACGCCGCATGCGCTTCACCGTCAAGGAACGGAATGACCACCAGTGTATACATGCCGTCGCCGGTATACGGTACTGTAGTGGCGCCGCTTGCCGTAATCTCTTTCGACTCGATGGCGCCGGACAGCATATCAGCGACCGCATTGGCGGCTTTATCTTCGGGTACAAGTGCCACAAGAGCCTTTTCAACCGATTTGCCGAGAGTGATGTCGAACATTATTTCGGTACGGGCGTCATTGATTCCGGTCAGCGTGGCGGCCACATCAAGATCAGGCGCGCCGGGAAGTTTCAGTCTGAACATACCGTTGTAATCGCACTGAAC
>CAMWUD010000068.1 GCA_947177365.1 uncultured Porphyromonadaceae bacterium
ACACTCGCAACCAGTCCGAGATTGACCGATTCCTACATCAGTTGCGACAGAATAATCTAAAAGAATAAAGTGGCACACTTGGAAGCTGTAACAGATAACCTCGACAAGATTAAAATGGTACACCCAAACACTTGACACACTCCGTGGAAAATTTCAGAAAATTTTTGCTTCATGTCTGGCTCACGGATGTATGTCTTTAGAGGCAGGGAGGAGTGGAGGGGGGACTGGGGTTACCTACCTCCCGCTCTCTCAACACTATAAGGGGTATTGCCTTCTCCATCTCTTGCTCCCAGGCTATACTGCTAAAGCCACAGAGGATATGTAATGATTGCAAGACGTTGGTGTTGTGTATGTTACTTAAAATGCTTACCTTTGCAGACTCAAAGCTCATTGAAACGACAGCGCGAGGAAATCCCAGCAGTCAGCGTGGATTATTCAAGCTAACTAACTGTCCTACAGTGCGCCTGCAAAATCAAAAACAACCCCGATTTTCAACCCCGATGAAACTAATAGCAAACATAACTCACGATATATCAGACCATTCACAGGTCAAACGCTTAATCGAGTGGGAATAAACCACTACATCAGCGGCTGTGCCATAAGGCACAGCCGCCGTTATATAAGTCCACTTAAATCAGGTTGGTAGATACTTATACCTGCAGATTTTGGTCGAATAAACATGGTCATGTAAATCGGCGCATAGATTATATTCTCAGATTTACGCATATTTCCAGAACACAGCACGTAAGCTTTTGCAATATTATATTCTCTACACGACATAACATTTCCCAAAGCATTATGTCGCTCATAATCCTTACCAGATTTCACCTCTATAGGCAGGACTCCTTCTGAATCTGAAATAATAAAGTCAAGCTCACCCTGCCGTTTACTATTAAAATAAAACGGCTGATACCCATGACAACAAAGTTCCTGTGCCACAACATTTTCGTATATAGCTCCAAAGTTTATCGAAATATCACCGGACAGGATTTTAGCTTGTATACCATCGGAATACTGAGCGGTCAGCAAGCCCACATCATTGGAAAACAGTTTAAACAAATTTCTCTGACATGCCAGTTTAAGCGGCTGTTTAGGTTCTTCTACATTATAAACCGGAATCGCAACTCCGGCATTGCTCAACCATAAAAAATCATTTTGATACCTATCGAATTTAGCATGCTCATTGAGTCGTTTCAGAATAAAACGCTTGTTCTTGGCATCCAGTTCTGAAGGAATCAAATCGAAAATTTCCTTTATCTTAAGTTTTTCATCATCAGCATACTGAGATATATCCTTACGGTACATCGCAATTATATCGTTCTGGGTCTGCTGCACAACCTGCAGGTTGTTTGTCGACAAATAACTGTCGACAACAGCAGGCATTCCACCCACTATAGTATACAGGCGATATAGTTCTATCATTCGGGCGTGAATCAGCTGGTCGACGGGCTGGCATTCATGCCAGCACTCGGACAGTGCCTTTATAATCCTTTCAGCTACGCCAAGGTTTATTACAAACTCCTCAAAATCCAATGGATACACCTCCTTGACACCCATATATCCTACCGGCACAGATCTGATGTCGGCAAGCTCAACGCCCAATAAAGAGCCACTTAGAGCATATCTGTAACTACCTTCGTCGACTAAAAATTTAATTGCGGTGACTATATTTCCACAGCACTGAATTTCATCGAAAAATATCAATGTTTTACCTTTTACAAGCGGTTTGTCGACAACTGCCGAGATTCGCAGTAAAATATCACTGGCAGAACTTACATCGGAGAATAGACCGATGAGGTCCGGACGCTCGATAAAATTGATTTCAATGAAGGATTCAAAGTTTTTGCCAAATTGTCGAATAGCATAAGTCTTACCGGTCTGCCTTGCTCCGGTGAGAAGCAGTGCTCCCTTTTGATTATTATAGTATTCGATTAAATAGTCTGTAAGATAACGAAATAGAGCCATACGTATAAATTATTTTCCGGCAAAGTTAAGCATTTTCTGCCGCTTTTCCAAGGTGTTTTCGCCATTTTTTGCCGCTTTTCCAAGGTATTTTCGCCATTTTCTGCCGCTTTTCCAAGGTAATTTCACCGATTTTTGCCGCTTTTCCAAGGAAAAGTGTACCAGCCTCAAAAAGTAGACTTAAAAAATCTCATATAACTGACGACAGCAGGCACCCGGTGTCAGCACGATTGTCGGATCTGATGTTGCGATTACCCGAAAGATTTTGTAACTTTGCCCGCACATGCGGCATTCGCCAATAATTTGTGCAATATAGCAGCCGTGATGTAATTTCCGGCATCATAAAGCGTCTAAGCATACAGATTTCAATCAACATCCATATGAACAAACTATTCTTCGCAGGTGCCATGCTCGTGGCCACTTCAATGAGCCTGAGCGCACAGGAGCACCTTAAAAGTCTCAACCCCGGGTACATCGACCAGACCACACCCGCATCAAAAGACTTCTATCAGCACGTGAACAAAGGCTGGATGGAAGCCCATCCTCTCACTGCCGAACACGCCCGCTACGGTCAGTTCAACATCCTGAGCGACTCAAGCGAATACCGTGTCCGCGACATCGTCACCCACCTTGCTGCCACCAACCCCAAGCCCGGAACCGTGGCCTTCAAGGTATCGACCATCTACAACCAGTCGCTCGACTCGGTACGCCGCAACAACGACGGAGCCAAGCCCATACTCGCCGACTTGAAAAAAATCGAGACAACTCCGGCCGACGGCATGAACGACCTGCTTTTGTGGATGCACACCAGCTACGCCAACCCCTTCTTCGGCGCAGGCCCGATGGAAGACATGGCCAACAGCAATGTATACGCCATGTACCTGTCGGGCGGAGGCCTCGGAATGGGCGACCGCGACTACTACCTGCTCGATGATGCCGAGAACAAGAAAGTGCGCGAGGCTTACAAAAAACTTATAGCACGTCAGATGCAGAACGCCGGATACTCTAAAAAAGACGCCGCCCGCATCGTGAAGAACGTGATGAAAATCGAGACTCTTCTGGCCGACTCCACCTGGACACGCGAACAGAGCCGAAACATCCCGGCAATGTACAACGTCCGCACCATCGACCAGCTCAAGGCCGACTACCCGCACGTAGACTGGGACAACTACTTCATGGCCACCATGGAAATCCCCACTCCCGAAACCGTGATTGTGACCAACCCCAACACCATGAAGCAGGCCGACAACCTGATAGGCGCCCTTTCCGAACGCGAAATGAAGGACTACATGCTGTGGCAGTATGTGTCGCAGGCATCGGGCAAGCTTAGCGACGCGTTCAGCGATGCCAATTTCGACTTCAACAAGGTGGTAAGCGGCGTGCAGCAGCAGCGCCCCCGCTGGAAACGCGCTCTCGGAGCCACCGAGGGAGCTCTCGGCGAAGCCATCGGCCAGCTCTACGTGGAGAAATACTTCCCCGAATCATCCAAGCAGTACATGCTCGGCCTTGTGGAGAATCTCCGCACCGCCCTCGGCAAGCACATCATCAACCTCGACTGGATGAGCGACGACACCAAACTCAACGCCATCAAGAAGCTTAACGCCTTCACCGTGAAAATAGGCTATCCCGACCAGTGGAAAGACTACTCCACAATGGAAATCGACCCGGAACTCTCATATTACGAGAACATGCACAACGTAAGCATGTGGCATAACCGCGAGCAGCTCAAGAAATGGGGCAAACCGGTAGACAAGAGCGAATGGGGCATGACTCCGCAGACAATCAACGCTTACTACAATCCTCTGGCCAACGAGATTGTATTCCCCGCAGGCATTCTGCAGGCTCCCTTCTTCGACCCCGAGGCCAGCGATGCCGAGAACTACGGCGGTATCGGTGTGGTAATCGGTCATGAAATGACTCATGGCTTCGACGACCAGGGTTGCAATTTCGATGCCGACGGCAATATGGTGAACTGGTGGACTCCCGAAGATGCGGCCGCATTCGCTGAAAAGACCCAGGGTCTGGTAGCTCAGTTCGATGCCGTGGAGGTTCTGCCCGGTCTTAACGCCAACGGCCAGTATACCCTGGGCGAAAATATCGCCGACCAGGGCGGTCTGCGTGTGGCCATGACTGCGTTCCTCGACTCTCAGAAGAAAAAAGGTGTGGACATCACTTCGGAAGAAGCCAAAATCGACGGCTTCGACCCCATACAGGTATTCTACATGAACTACGCCAACCTCTGGGCAAGCAACATCCGCCCCGAAGAGATGCGCTCGCTCACTACCAGCGATGTGCATTCACTCGGCAAAAACCGTGTGAACGTAACCCTCCGCAACATCGCTCCCTTCTTCAAGGCATTCAACATCAACAGCGGCGATGAAATGTTCCGTCCCGAAAACGAACGTGTGGTAATCTGGTAACAATACCCCCTTTCAACAATATCAGCGAGGCTATGTCAATGCGACATAGCCTCGTATTTATATAACATTTCCGGCACTTTACCGTTAAACAGTATATGAACGGACAGAAATATTATATGACACGCGTGTTTGAGTTTCTCGAACAGCTGTCGCGCAACAACGACCGCGAATGGTTCAAGGCACATAAAACGGAATTTGACGAACTTCGCCACCTATGGCTTGAAGACCTCGACCGCCTCATATCGCTGGTGGCACAGTGGATGCCGTCCGTGGCTATGCAGAATGCCCGTCAGGCAGCCTACCGCATCTACCGCGACACACGCTTCTCACCCGACAAAACACCGTACAAGACATATTTCTCGGCTGCGATTTCTCCCCGTGGCAGAGAAAAAGACTATGCAGGCTTTTACCTGCACCAGGACATCGACAGCGGCGAGGCCGGCCTCTACGGCGGCATATGGTGCCCGCCGGCGCCAGTGCTGAAAAAACTGCGCCGGGCGATTGTCGACAACATCGAGGAATGGGAGGAGATAATGAATTCCCCGGGCATAGCGTCGAACTATGAAGTTCTGACTTTCAACGCACTGAAAACCGTACCCCGCGAATATCCCAAAGACCATCCTCAGGCCCGCTGGCTCCGCCTGCGCGACTACGGTTTGTTCGCCCGCACCGGTCGCAAGTTTTTTGAAGATCCGCAGTGGCCGGAGAAATCCGCCGACCTTCTGCGTCCGCTCGCGCCTTTTGTGGAATTTCTCAACTATAGCATTGACGAATAGGCATGGGCAAGGAAATAGAACGCAAGTTTCTCGTCCGCGACAGGCAGTTTGAAACCGAGTCCACAGAAAAATTTGAGATACGGCAGGCTTATCTCAACGACTGTCCCGATGCCACCGTGCGACTGCGCGTCATAGACACCAAGGCGTGGCTGACTGTAAAAAGCCGCAACCATGGTGCAGAACGCGGCGAATGGGAATATGAAATTCCGGTCTCCGATGCCATGGAGATGATTGAGGCCACCGGCACTCCGTGCCTTTTCAAGACACGCTATATCATACCCGCCGCCGATGGGCTGAAATGGGAAGTGGATGAATTCCACAATCCCTGCGCAGGTCTTGTCGTCGCTGAAATAGAGCTGCCGTCGTCAGATACCGCCATCACCCACCCTGCCTGGATCGGCAGGGAAGTCACAGGCGACCCCGCCTACTATAACTCCGTGATTGCCGCAAAGCTCAAAACCTGACAATCCACCCATGTCATTCGCATATACATTTCTGTATTTCGCCAAATTTTCGTAACTTTGCAGCGTGAAGACAAAGGCTGCGAAAATACTTGCCTCCCTGATGCTGCTCGTGTTCGTGAATTTCATGTTCTCGAACACAGTGTTCATCCATTCCCATCACCTTGCCGGCGGAAGAACCGTAACACACTCGCACCCCTTCCAGCCGTCGTCACACCACAGCCACAGCCAGCAGAGCCTTGACCTCATTTCATCGCTCAACTGCACTGCAGGCTCGGCCGAGGCTGTCGACTGCCCGCCTCTATCTGCGGCTCCTCAGTCCTATAGTCTTCTGGAATGCCAATGCCGCACTATCGCTGCAACTGTGGCTCCGGCGAACGCATCACTCCGCGGACCCCCATACTGCTGATGACACAGACACTCTCTCCCTACCCCAACACCTCATCAAACCATTCATCATCAGCATTCAATGATCAGACGAATCATCCTCGCGCTGACGGCTCTCGCTGTCAGCTCCATATGCATATATGCCTCAGAGACTCCCAAAGTGACCGATGCCAACATTGGCGGTCATGTAATCGATGCCGAAAACGGGGAGCATCTTCCCGGCTGTGTGATAAAAATCATAGGCACAAGCCTGGCCACTGTGACCGATGCCTCCGGACACTACATCTTCCGCGACCTCAAGCCGGGCGACTACACTCTGGAAGTGAGCAGCGTAGGCTATGTGACCACCAGGCTTGACGCTTCGGTACAGCCCCGCAAGACAGTAGAAGTAAATTTTGAAATACAGCCCGACGCGTTCATGCTCGACCAGGTGGTAGTCACTTCATCGAAAAGCGAGACACGCCGCCGCGAGAGTCCGTCGCTGGTAAACGTGCTCAACAGCGCCACACTTCAGCGGCTCGGAGCCTGCTCTCTGGCCGACGGTCTTGATTTCCAGCCCGGCGTCCGCGTGGAGAACGACTGCCAGAACTGCGGCTTCACCCAGGTACGAATCAACGGACTTGACGGGCACTATTCCCAGATACTGATGAACTCCCGGCCAGTATTTTCGGCACTGACAGGCGTATACGGTCTGGAACAGATTCCGGCCAATATGATTGACCGTGTCGAAGTGATGCGCGGAGGCGGCTCGGCTCTATTCGGCTCTTCGGCCGTGGGCGGCACTATCAACATCATCACCAAAGACCCCATGGTGAACTCCGCCCAGGTGTCACACCGTCTGACCTCGATAGGTCCGTCAGGCTCATTCGACAACAATACCACTCTGAACGCATCGATAGTGACCGACAACGGTCTGGCCGGTCTGTTTATCTACGGGCAGAGCCGCTACCGCGACGGATACGACCACAACGGCGACGGATTCACCGAAGTAGCCCAGCTCAAGACCCAGACTCTCGGTGCACGAGGATTTTTCCGTACATCCGACATCAGCAAACTCACCGTGGAATACCACAATACACACGAGTACCGCCGTGGCGGCGACCAGCTGAGTGTTCCGGCCCACATGGCCATGATTGCCGAACAGACCGACCATAACATACATGCCGGAGAAGCCACATACGATCTCTGGCTGCGCGACCACCGCGACCATCTTTCGATATTCGCCGCGACCCAGAATACACGCCGGCAGAGCTATTATGGCTCGGACATGGACCCGGACGCCTATGGCCGCACCTCCGATGTAGTGATTACCGCAGGCAGCCAGTGGACACATCCGATGGACCGCTTTCTGTTCATGCCGGCCGAACTTGTGGCCGGAGTGGAATATTCGTTCAACCGTCTGCGCGACGTCACTGTCGGCTATGACCATGACGTGAAGCAATGTGTCCGCATCTACAGCGCATATCTTCAGAATGAATGGCGCGACGAGCGCTGGGGCTTCCTTGCCGGCGCACGCATCGACAAGCATTCTCTTATCAGCAACCCGATAATCTCGCCTCGTGTGAACTTCCGGTTCAATCCAACTAAAAACGTCAATTTCAGAGCTTCGTATTCCACCGGATTCCGTTCGCCGCAGGCCTACGATGAAGATTTCCACGTGGCTATTGTCGGAGGTGAACGCGTTGTCACCGTACTCGCTCCGGGACTCAAGCAGGAAAGCTCGCAGAGTGTGAGTCTGTCGGCCGACCTCTACCACCGCTTCGGCAACGTGCAGACGAACCTGCTCGTGGAAGGCTTTTTCACCGACCTGCGCGGTATTCGCCCTTCGCCAGCTTGAAGGCACCGATGCTCTGGGTAATGCCGTACTCGAACGTTACAACGGCAGCGGGGCACGCGTGATGGGCGTCAACATCGAAGCCAAGGCTTTCTTTTCAAGCCATTTCGACATGCAGGGCGGCATTACGCTGCAGAGCAGCCGCTATAAGAAAGCCGAACAATGGAGCGACAACCCCGATGTCCCGGCTGAAAAAAAGATGTTCCGCACACCGGATATTTACGGCTATCTTACCGCCAACTGGGAAATCACGCATCATCTGAGCGCCACGCTGAATGCCACCGGCACAGGTCCGATGACCGTACAGCATATGGAAGGCTCGGGTACGGATGTCGATCTGGCTGTACGCACCCAGTCGTTTTTCGATGCTTCGATAAAGCTGACATATAATTTCCGGCTGTTCAACCGCGTGAATCTGGATCTGTCGGCGGGAGTAAGCAACATTTTCAACTCCTATCAGAATGACTTCGACCTCGGTCCGACTCGCGATTCGGGATATATCTACGGCCCGGCACTGCCACGCTGCATAAACGCCGGCGTGTCTATAAGCCTGTGATGCCCGCAGTCCTGCGGTAGCGGACTTTGCTCTTATACATAGGGAAGAACAGCGTGAGGCTTGCTCCGTCAGTAATGTCGGCGCTTGTCTCACGCTTGTGCATCACCCCTGACGGATCTATCCACTCCAGATCGAAATGTCCGATGAAACCTGTAGGCCGGAGATAGCCCTTTATCTGCATCGGACTCCATGACGGCGCGTTGCTGCGTGCTCCTCCGAGATAGAGGATTTCATACCCGTGGCCGTCGGCGGCACGCACAGTGGCAAGACGGTAATCGCCACCGACACTGAACATCCGCAAATCGGTCTCCCGGTCGAAATATATCCAAAAGCCTTCGTTTACGTCCGACGATGACCGAATATACGCATCCAGCTCGCTTAAGCTGGCGAACCGGCTGTAGCTCGCCGGCTCTGCCGCCTCCACGGCCAGCGACCTCCGCACAAGGGCGGCCTCACTGTCGCAAAGCCATATCATATCGCCGGTGGCCGGCAAGGTGGCTGACAGGTCCTGACGCCACAGCTCCTTCCTCTGCCCCACGACCACCGACATTCCGTGGCGGTTCGCAAGCAGCTTCAGCGAATAGTCGTCGGACGAAGGATCAAGACCGCGCTGTATCACAGACGTATGCAACACGCTGTCTGTGCCGCCGCTGGTTCTGCTCACTGTAAGCCGCAGCGGCAGTGCTGCCTGTCGTTCATCCATCGGCCCCGCAGCACGATACAGACGGCAACGATGATAGTTCAGACTGTCAATCCGATTGTAAATAATGGAAATATCAAGCCGCCAGTGCGATGGCACTCTTACACGCAGATGCGCGTTGAGCGCCGACCACATCGGCGGCAAAGAATCATACAAAGTATCCGATGGGCACCATTTCGCCGGCTTGCGGTGATATTCGTGCCTGTGACTTCCGGGCACCTGAGCCTGCTGCGACATGACAACGGCGCCCAGAACGCATATCAGAGCGAACCTTCTCATATCGGCATCGCTTCAAGCAAGCGGGCAACTTCAGCGACAAATTCGTCGCGTCCCATGTCATACGGCAGATAATGCAACTTGAAACCCCGCCTTTCCATGCCGCGGAACCATGTCATCTGGCGTTTGGCAAACTGGTGTATGGCAATCTCAAGGCCACTGACCATCTCGTCATAGCCCATAGCGCCTGTCACAAACTGTGTCACAAATTTGTATTCAAGACCATAATAGATGAGATTCTCCGCTGTGACGCCTTCGTCGATCAGACGGCGTACCTCATCGGCCATACCGGCTTCGAGCCGGGCATGCAACCGCTCGGTGATGCGGCGGCGCCGGGCTTCGCGCGGTATGTCCACCACCACAATCAGGGCATCTCGCGACGGTTCGCCACGCATGCCTTCCGCAGCCTCGGGATGAATGCGGCAATATTCGGCAATCTCAATGGCGCGGATAGCGCGCCGGCGACTGTCGACATCGGTGGTGTTATGCAAGGTCTGCATCGAGGCCAGTTTCTCAGTGAGCTGTTCGAGCGTCATATCGGCAAGGGCTGCCCGCAAATCCGGATTCTCCGGCACCTCAGGCAAGCGCAAATCGCGGCAGAGCGACTCCACGTATAAGCCCGTGCCGCCGCAGAGCAAAGGGAGATGCCCGCGTTCACGCACCGAATCGATGGCGGCCCGGGCATCGCGCAGATATTCGAACAGATTGTATCTGTATCCGGCAGGGGCAATGTCAATCATATGATACGGCACATCGCCGTATTCCTCAAGATCTTTACCTGTGCCGAGATCCATGCCGCGGTAAATCTGGCGCGAATCGGCACTGACAATCTCGCAGCCGAGAGCCCGCGACACATCCACTGCCCGCGATGTCTTGCCGGAAGCAGTCGGACCTGTTATCACCAGAAGTCTGTTGTCATTCATTGGCGTGATTTCTGGAAGAGCAGATAGCGGTTAATAAAGCGACGGATGCGGAACAATGGCTTGTCTTCATTGTTTTTTGCCACCTGCAGCCAGCCGATGTCGTTATAGTCTACAGTCCAGTCCTTGAGGTCACGCAGTCTGAAGGTAGGCCTGTAGTGGCGTATCGGATATAGACGGTATCCGTCGCGGTCATAAGTTTTCCACGCCATTGTGATGTTGTGAATTCGGTAGAGTTCGTGAGTGATATATGGCGAGAGTCTGTCGGCCATCAGCAGACGCTGGATATCATCGAACGAGCAACGTCGCGCCGACGGCAGCAGCTGCGAGTCCTCGGGTAGAAACACCGCATAATGCAGTATATTTGCACCGTTGGTATATCCGCTGTTCTCAAACATGAAACGCAATGTGAAATCATCGCTGCCAAGGTCTTTTCTCACCATAGCGGCGGCTCTGCCTGTCGGCAGCTCGCCGGCTGTACGGTCAACCACGTTCTGTATCGGAGTGTCCCAGTCGCCGCTGTCCGCCTCATGCAGAAGCAGACAGTCGCCGCTGAACAGCAGGTAGCGCACCAGTGTGAACTGCGAGTGAACTCTTG
>CAMWUD010000069.1 GCA_947177365.1 uncultured Porphyromonadaceae bacterium
TCTATGTCCTTTGCATAGGTCGTAAATTAAATATTCTTATCCCGAACTCGCGTTATCAGGTAACCAACGGCGACTGGACCAAATGGTACGGCTGGTGCGCCGAAGCAGACGGCAACGATGTGGTCGGTTCTGTCTATAAACTCGGAAGTGTCGGCAATGCTTGGATTAACTGCGCAAGCGGCAAATACAATATCACATTCAATCACGCCGATGAGACAATACTTTTCGAAGATGCCACCGATGCAGGCATCGGCAATGTGGCTGCTGACAATGCGACGGCCGAATATTTCACTCTTGCCGGTCTCCGTGTCGACAATCCGTCGGCCGCGCCGGGTCTGTATATCAAACGTCAGGGCAAAGAGGTTTCCAAAATCATCATACGATAACTATAAAACAACTACGGGCTGTGTCGGTACAGCGTTCTGACACAGCCCTTATCAAACTATATCTGTATGGACGTTCAATCGATAGCCGAACAGTTTGCAATCACTGGCATTGTGGATTCCGTAAAGCCTCTTGGCGACGGATTCATCAACGATACATACATAATACGCACAAAAGGCGATACTCCCGACTACATTCTTCAGCGGAAAAACAAGTATGTCTTCCCTGACGTTCCGTCCATGATGGATAATATCGCCAAAGTCACCGCACATATCCGCAAAAAAGTAATTGAAGCCGGGGGAAACCCGGACAGGGAAGTAATGACAGTTGTTCCGGCTCTTGACGGACGACTGTATCATACCGACAGCGACAACGACTTCTGGGCTGTGTCGGTGTTCATCCCCGATACAGTGGCTTACAACTGCGCCGACTCTCCGGAGCTCGCGCGCAAAGGAGGCCAAGGCATAGGCAAGTTCCAGGCCCAGCTTTCCGACTTCAGTGATGAACTGTCGGAAACTATCGCAGGATTCCACAATATCGCCCACCGCTTCAGACAGTGGGATGCCGCAGTGACTGCCGACAAAGCGGGCAGAGTAAAAAATCTCGCCGAGGAAATAGGCTGGATTGAGCAGCGCCGTGAAAGAATGATGGAATACCGGCGGCTGGTCGACTCCGGAGTAATCCCCACGCGTGTAACTCACAATGACACAAAAATCAACAACATTCTGTTCGACAGCCATGGAGAGGTTCTATGCGTCATAGATCTGGACACCGTGATGCCCGCACCGATACACAACGACTTCGGCGATGCCATACGAACCTATGCCAATACCGGAGCCGAAGACGACGTACAACTCGAAAGAGTATCAATGTCGCTTGAAATGTTCAAGGCATATGCCGACGGCTATCTGTCGCAGCAGGCAGCATCTCTGACGGATTCCGAAATCGACTATCTGGCATTTTCCGCCATATACATCACCTTCGAACAGGTGCTCCGCTTCCTTATGGACTATATCGATGGTGACATATACTATAAAATCAAGTCACCCGACCATAATCTGCAGCGTACACGCGCGCAATATAAGCTTTTGACCAGTATGGAAGAGCAATATCCGCAGATGCAGGCTATAATCACTGACCTCGTCAACAAATACCGCCCATGCTGATACCACGAGTTTCATGTCCGCCCGACAATGCAGCCATCAATATCGATGTAGCCTGCTGCAACTGGCCGGAGCAATACCCCGACAGACCGGTGGTGAAAGCCGGCATCTGCCACTGTGGCGATAGTATCATACTGGATTTCGATGTGCTGGAAGAGTACACCGCCGCCATCGTAGACCACGACAACGGAGATGTCTGGACTGACTCCTGTGTGGAATTCTTCATAGCTTTCGACGGTGATGACGGATACTACAATCTGGAGGCCAACTGCATCGGACGGGTGCTGCTGACACATAGGCTCGGCAAGACTGAAGGCGTGGAGCCGGCATCCGTCGCCGTGCTGTCGTCCATCATCAGACAGCCCTCACTCGGAACTCATCCTTTTGAGGAAAAGGCAGGCGACAACCACTGGACACTCCGGCTCATCGTTCCGGCTACTGTATTCTTCAGGCACGATATATCATCGCTGAGCGGACTGAAAGCCAAATGCAATTTCTACAAATGCGGTGACAATCTGTCGAAACCGCACTTTCTGTCGTGGCGCCCTGTCGCCACAGAAACTCCAGACTTTCACCGTCCGGAATCATTCGCAGACATAGAGTTCGAATAAGTGGGAGGAACCGACATATACAGCACTCTGGACGACAACGGGCTGTTCAGTCTTCTACGTCACAACGACCAGATGGCATTCACCGAGTTATACAACAGATATTCCCCGGTTCTGTATCTGTTTATCCTTTTTTATGTCAAAGATGAAGAACAGACCCGCGACACTCTGCAGTCGCTGTTCATGAATCTGTGGGAGCATCGTCATCGCACTGCCATAAGCTCTAACGTAAGAAACTATCTCTATACAGCAGCCAAGAACAGTGTGCTGAACATAATCCGCTCACATAAGGTACGCACCGGCTACCAGTCGATGATACACGATGAATCGCGGCAGCTGATACCATCGCCGGAAGAACTGTATGAGCGGGAGGAAATGAACCGGCTGGTCGAACTCGCCATAGACGATCTGCGGCATGAAAAGAAGCAGCGCATCGTGGAACTGCGACGACAGGGGATGTCGAACAAGGATGTCGCCCGACAACTCGGAATCCCGGAAAATACTGTCCGGACTTATTACGCACAGAGTATCAGAGCCATGCGGGAAAACCTCGGAAAACTTTTCTCCATTATGGCCACCATACTCTTAAATTTATAAGAATATGAATGATACAGATGATAATAAACTGCACAAACTGCTTGACGACAATCTTGACAATCAGGAGTATGAAGCGATAGTGAATCTCCTTGACAGGGAGGATTGCCGCAAGTCGCTGTCGCAACAGATGGACATTGTGCTAAACCGGCTTGAATCGGAAGATACAAGCTCTGTCGGCCGTAACGAGCGAAATCTGGTTCTCGACAGCATCAGGAGAAAAATATGGCGCAAGCGTCGGCTACGCCATGCCGGTTACGCCGCCGCACTGGCGGCCATGTTCGTCTTCGGCGGGTTATGCAGCCGAAGTCCGGTCAGCCACACCGAGCCTGCGGAAGACTTCTGCGAGATTGCCGTTGCCAAAGGCGAACGTCCGCTGCATCTGGCATTTCAGGACGGCACACATGTGGTAATCAACGCCGGTTCCACACTGCGGTATCCACGGGAATTCGGCTCCGGCAAACGCACAGTACAACTTAGCGGAGAGGCATACTTTTATGTGAAAGCCGACCCGGCGCGCCCGTTCACCGTGGTTATGGAACAAGCCCGCATCAACGTCACCGGCACTGCATTCAACGCCCGCAGCTATGAAGCCGACAGTCTTACTGTAGTGACTCTCGACGATGGCAGCCTGGACTTCGACTGCAATGGAAATTCATTCACTCTCAAGCCATCGCAGAAGGTGGTCTACAATCATAACTCCCAGAAAGGGACGATATGCAACAGCAGCACATCCGCATCACGGTCATCGCTGTGGAAAGACAATATCATAGCATTCGACAAAACCCCTATGAGCGAAGTCCTCAGCACCATCAACCGCATCTACGATGTGGAATTTCTGGTACGCGATGCCAACGTGCTTGAGCATACGTTCACATTCACATCGGCTTATGTGCCGCTGGACTCTCTTCTTCAGGATATCGAGCTGATTTCTTATGTCGAATTCCGTCATAACGGCAGGCAGATAGAAGTCTACTCGCATCCCTGACTCCCAAATCAATCATTATTACATTTACTCCATATACTCCATGAAAACCATTAGGATTATTTTGCTGTGTTGTATCACTTTGCTGACGGCTTTCACGGTCCCGGCTCAGAAAGTGACCCTGCACATTACAGCACCTCTGGAAAAAGTGCTGTCTGAAATCACTGCCCGGACAGGGTATAATTTCAACTATTCCGACCAGGTAATCGACTCCGGACGACAGGTCAGCGTCAATGCCGATGACAAAGAACTTAAGGACGTTCTTAAGGAACTCTTCGGCAGCCATGACGTGGAATTTACTGTAAAAGGGAAGACCGTATTTCTCAATCCGTCGCGGCATGCCGACAAAAAGGCGGACTCGAATACGACAGGACGCCGCAAAGTCAGCGGTACTGTTTCGGACGAAAACGGCGATGCCGTGATAGGGGCATCGGTGATGATCGCCGGCACCAAAGACGGAGTGGCGACTGACCTTGACGGAAATTTTACGCTGAATCTGCCTGCCGGCAAAGACCTTGTCGTCTCATCGGTAGGCTACGAAAGCCGTACGGTGAATGTCGGGAACCGCAACCATCTGGACATAGTTCTCGATGAAGAAAAATCTCTGCTTGACGAAGTGGTGGTAGTGGGCTACGGCACACAGCGGAAAAGCGACATTACCGGGTCGGTATCATCTGTAAAGGCTTCAGAACTGCAGGTAGCCCCGGTGGCAAGTGCTGCAGAGGCTCTTCAGGGACGTGTGGCCGGTGTGGTGGTGCAGAACACAAGCGGCGACCCTTCCGGTTCGGCCTCCATACGCATCCGCGGCTCAAACTCATTGACTTACGGCAACGACCCGCTGGTAATCATCGACGGAGTGCAGGACGCCAGTCTCGGCAGTCTCAATCCTAACCAGATTGAATCCATGGAAGTGCTTAAAGATGCAGCCGCACTTTCGATATATGGCTCCCGCGGCGCAAACGGCGTCATTATCGTAACGACCAAGGAGGGACGGAACGAACGGGCACAGGTGACCTACAACGGCTATGTGACTTTCTCAAAAGTGGGCAAAATTCTACCTTCACTCGGTGCCTCGGACTATGCGTCGCTGATGAACGATGCCCAGTACGAAACCGGACTCACGCCCCATTTCAATCCATCGGATATTCCATATTTCGGGCAAGGTGTCAACTGGCAGAAACAGATTTTCCGCAATGCATTCACTCAGGTGCATAACATCGGTATCAGTGGCGCGAAGAAAAACGTCTCATACTATATAGCCGGAGGTGTGAACCGAAATGAAGGCGTGATTATCAACTCGGATTTCAACGAATACTCGCTTCGCGCTAACATGAAGGCGGAAGCCATGCCCGGTCTGACTATCTCGCTCAACACTTTTGCAAGTTACAGTCTGAGTCACAAGGGCGATACAGAAGGTGCACTCACTTCCGCACTGAAATGGTCGCCTACAAAACCCGTCTATAATGCCGACGGCACTTACAGCCTGCCCGGAGGCGGTGTCGGTCCGGTATCGGAATTCAACCCCGTAGGTCTGGCTCGCGAGATTGTAGTAGACAACAACCGCACCACTTTCAATATAGCCCTTCAGGCGGAATACAGCTTTACTTCCTGGCTTAAGCTGTCGTCGATGCTGGCCTACCGCTCCAACAGCGTAATGGCCGGCTGGTTCGACAACCAGGTATACAATCAGGGGCCTGAGGAAGATATCGCAGGAAGCAAGACTCAAAGCAGCTATATGGCTCTGCAGAGTACGAGCATACTGAATTTCGACAAGGATTTCGGGAAAAACCATATCGGAGCCACTGCGGTTTTTGAATACATCACGGATAAATACAACAGCACCCAGGCTGCATCCAAAGGCATTCCCGTCGGCATGGGATATGAGGGCGTGCATTTCGGCACCATAATACAGAAACCGTGGATAGAGTCAACCGCCACTAAGATGATGTCGGGCATGATTCGCGCCAACTATGCCTACGACAACCGATACATGCTGAGCGGTTCGTTCCGTTACGATGGTGCAAGCCAGCTCGCTCCGGGCAACAAATGGGACGGATTCTGGGCCGTGTCGGGCGGTTGGAATATCGCTTCCGAGAACTTCATGGAAGAGGTCCGCCGGACTGTGAACGAGCTGAAGCTCCGCCTGAGCTACGGAACTGTAGGCAATGCGGCGGTTCCGGCTTATTCGTCGCACATGAAGTTTACTCCCGGAACAGATGCCGAAGGAAATCCCACTCTTTCCATATCGCAGCTAAGCAACAACAGACTCAAATGGGAACGAACCTCGGAATTCAACATCGGCCTTGACGTACGTCTGCTCAGCAACCGCATAACATTCACAGCCGAATACTATGCCAAAAAGACTACAGACCTCCTGATGTGGCGCACTGTGCCGTCGGCTCTTGGCGTGGAGTCGGTTCTTACCAATGTAGGTTCGGTACAGAACCGCGGATGGGAGTTCGCGCTGGGCGGCACTCCGGTGAACGCCGGAGATTTCTACTGGAACATCAACTATTCAATCAATATCAACCGCAACAAGATTCTTGCCCTCGACGGACTCAGCAACACACTGATCAACTCCGGCAGCGTGGACATGCCCGGCCTTGTAGGCAGCTATGTGCAGATGGTCGGCCAGCCGATGGGCACCTTCCTTGGCTACCGCTATGCCGGCGTATGGAAAACCGAAGAGAAATCGCTTGCCGCCGTTTACGGAGCCAAGCCCGGAGACGCCAAATATGTGGATGTCAACTGCGACGGTGTGATTGACAAGAACGATGTCGGAATCATCGGCAATGCCCAGCCCAAGTTTACCTATGGTCTGAACAACACCTTCCATTACCGCGACTTCGACCTGAACATCTTCTTCCAGGGAGTATATGGCAACGACATATACAACCAGAACCGCGTGCGACGCGAGAACTATACCGGCGGAGACGCCTTCCCCACCAGCCCGGTCATAGCCGACCACTGGACTCCGGAACACCAGACAGATGTGCCGGCGTTTTCCGGTACGGAATATGTCAATTCTTCACGCTGGGTTGAAGACGGCAGCTATTTCCGGCTCAAGAACATCACTCTCGGATATACACTGCCTCAGTCGTGGCTGCGCAGAATACGCTTTGCTTCCGCGCGTCTGTCGGTAAGCGCCACAAACCTGTTCACTCTGACAAATTACTCAGGCTATGACCCGGAAGCCTCCATGGGCATGGATGCCTATGGAGCCGGTATTGACCGTGGTGTATACCCATCGGCCAAAAGCTGGTCGATAGGCCTTGATCTCACATTCTAATTCTCTCAACCATGAAATATATCAAATCATCAATACTGGCGATGGCGGCGCTTGCAATGCCATTGCTGAGCTCATGCGACGCTCTTGACGAAGACCTTACCGGACAGCCGACGACCGATAAGTTCTTCAATACCCTGGCCGATTTCAACAGTTTCATTGCCGGAGCCTACACTCCGCTATATGCCATTTTCGGCTCTGACGCCCCTTATGTGGCCACTGCCGGCGGCGAAGATGTGAATGTAAGTTCGGTTGTGCGCTGGCGCGGCTTTGAAAACTGCGACATCACCACCGTAAGCAACCCCGATGAAATCACCGATGTGCTCTGGAACAACTCCTACGCCTCGATAAGCGCCTGTAACACTCTTATATCGCTTGTCGCACAGAACGACAAACTTGCTCCGGAAGCGCTTGAGCCGATTGAAGGAGAGGCTCGCTTCCTGCGCGCGATGAGCTATTTCAATATGGTGCGCTGGTTCGGCGAGATTCCTGTCCTGACCGAAGACAATCAGTCCAACGCCACCCAGGAACCACAGTCGCCGGTAACCGACATCTACGATTTCATCGTCAGCGACTTGAAAGAGGCCGAACTCCTGTTGCCGGAGACGGTCGACAATCCGTCGAAACCATGCCGTCTCGCTGCTTCGGCCTTGTTGGCTAAAGTATATCTCACCATGGCAGGTTTTCCTCTCAACCGCAGCGAACTCTATGCCTCGGCAAGAGACAAGGCCTGGAGTGTGATTGAATCGGGCAGATACAGCCTGCAGCCGACCTTCCTTAACCTGTGGCTCTTCGACCACCGTTACACCAACGGAGAATTCATATTCACTCTGTATGCCAGCAGCGACAACGGTACCGGCGGATATGTCAACCGCGCCGTACGGCCTGTCGCCGAAGGCGGCTGGGCCGACTGGACCAGTGACAGACGCTTTATGCAGACTTTTCCCGGAGGTGCCCGCTTCGACGGCACTTTTTATCTGAATTTCAACGATGGCTCCATATGGCAGGACGAACAGGTGGCCGAACCATATGTGGGCAAACTCCGCGACGGCGGCCCCAAATCAGGCGGTTACTATGGCTCGAGCGAAGCCAACCTTGCCGATGGCTTCTACTGCATGCTGCGATATGCCGACATTCTCCTGATATATGCCGAGGCAGCCAATCTGGCCGAAGGCACTCCTTCGGCAAAAGCCCTGAAAGCCCTGAACGATGTCCGCGAACGCGCAGGCCTTGATGCATACGGCTCATTGTCGCATGAGGCCTTCGACAAAGCGGTACTCGATGAGCGCAACTGGGAACTTGCCTTCGAATGCAACCGCTGGTTCGATCTCTGTCGCCGGCATATGGTGGCGGATATTGCCCGGATATATTCGCCGGCCTCTTCCGTAAGCGACAATAACTACCTGCTCCCCAAGCCTAACGACCAGCTGGCAATAATGCTTGGTGTGACTCAAAACCCCGGATATAACCGATAATACCAACAGATATGACACTTTCTTATTCCAAATACATATGCACTCTGGCGGCAACCGCACTGTTGCTCTATTCATGCGATGACAAGGAACTTCCTCAAGACCCTGTGCTGACAATGCCTGTCACCGCCCTGTGTCTGGAAGTCAGCGGCGAAGAATACACTGCCGTACCTGTTCTCGATGACAACGCCGTATTTACCGGCGACCTCGTGCTGGCCGTAAAAGTACCGTCAGGAAAAGCCAAGGTCACAGCCATATCGCTGCTTGACGGATATACCTCAACGCTCAATGTGGGCGATGAGGTGCATTTTGAAGACAACCGCCTTGGTATCACTGTGTATTCCGGGGGCAAGGAAGCCGGAGTGTTCACAGTGGAAATGCAGTTCAATCCTCCGCCTTTCTTCTATTTCGTAAAGACATCGGACCGCGATGAACAAGGCGATGGATACTATCTCGATGCCGACACTCAGGCCCGGATAGCATCTGCCGGCTATGACAATTACTTTGAAGGCGAGGTTGATCTTACTGAATCGAACTGGGATAACGTGGCGCTCGTCAGCGAAGACCTTACCACTATCTACAACCTTGCGGACGGTCCCTGGCCCGCGCTGTCGTCCTACAGCTGGACAGCGGAAACCAAGACAGCTCCCGGCAACGGTTATTTCAAAAGCGACGGCCCGTGGAACGACTGGCGGGAAACCAACGGTAACCCGGCGATAGTCTCTCCGGGCGTATGGCGCGTAAACTTCGACAGTACCACCAACACTGTCGACATGACCATGACCCAATGGGCAGTTGCAGGCTCGGCCATCGATGGTCTCAATGCAATGACATACGACAGCGAGAGCCGCAGCTGGACTATCGACGCCGCTCTGCGCTCGGGAAGTCTGCATTTCGAGACTATTCCCGTGACTTTCGGCGACCCTCGCTTCTATCTCGGCTATAAGGCCGACATTCTCGGTCAGTTGGCAGCAGACGGCAAAGATTTTGATGTCGAAGCCGGCAACTACTCCATTACCCTTACTCTTTCCGACTCTCCTTATTACACTTACTCAATCGTCAAGAAATGATAAAATCCTTAATACGAACTCTTATTCTGTTCGCTCCGGTTTTATGCTCATGCAGCGAAAACGACGGCCCTGATGCGCCCGGCCTTCCTCCGGAACCGGGCGCAGACGGTCAGTCAGCTCTTACGGCGTCATATTCCGGCAAGCACTACAGACTTGCCGGAGATATTGATTTCAACGGTGCCTTCACTGATAGCTGGACTGACACAGTCTGGCAGAACGACCGCATTCACAATCAGATAATTCTGAAAAACTCCGGAGCAGAAATACGCAAGTTGACTTTTGCCGTCAGTCCGTTAAGCGGACACGACTATGAGATATCTGCCGACAACATCAGGCTCCGCGGAGTCAAAATGGTTGCCGGTGATGCGGTTCCGGCTGTCGATGCCCAGCCCTCGCCACGCCCTCTTACATACGTCGGAGACGCTCTTTCGGAAACTCTGCCGGAATCTATCCTGCCCGGACAGACCGAGGCCATATGGCTTAGCGTGGATGTACCCGACGGATGTCCTCCGGGCAGCTACTCCGGCAGTGTGGAAATGCTTTCCGACGGCAATCTTCTCGCGTCCTGTAAGATAAACATACTTGTGACTTCGCACCGTCTGCCGGATCCATGCGACTGGACTTTTCATCTCGACATCTGGCAGTTCCCCTTCCAATTGCCGACTCTTATCTCGCAGAACGGCGGCGGTGACACCGAGATGTTTTCTCAGAAGTATTTCGACCTCATGCGTCCGTTCTATTCCATTCTTGCCGATGCCGGACAGAAAACCATAACCGCATACATCAAGGATGGTGCTTTCCAGCAGGGTCAGACAATGGTCGATTGGGCTCTTGGCGCCGACGGTACATGGAATTTCGACTATACCGCTTTCGACCGATATGTGGAATTCATGGACGGACTGGGCATAAACCGTCAGATAAGCTGTTTCTCACTTGCGGGGTGGAACAATTTCATCGGATATACCGATGAAAGCGACGGAGGCAAGTACAAGTATATGCAGCTGACTGTCGGTTCGGATGAATTCAACTCTGTATGGTCATCGTTTCTGAACGACTTCCGCAGTCATCTGCAGTCAAAAGGCTGGCTGGCACGTACGGTTTTGTTCATGGATGAAAACACCAATGAAGAGATGCGCCAGATAGTAGAACTTATCCGAAGAAATGGTTCAGACTGGAAAATCGGCTTCTCCGGCAGGTATATCGATGCCGATGTGGAGCGTGAATTCTACAACTATGCGGCGATAATCGGGTCGCCGATGAACACAACAGCCATTGACATTCCGATTTTCTACACCAGCTGTTCACAG
>CAMWUD010000070.1 GCA_947177365.1 uncultured Porphyromonadaceae bacterium
TAAATAATATGCGCATTTACATTAGCATTCCAATCTCCAATCACGACCTAAATACTCAAACAGGCAAAGCATTGGAGATTGCAGAGAAAATCAAAACCCTCGGCCACGAACCCGTCAACCCCTTTGACACACCGCTTGCCCCGACCGAGATGACCGACAAAGAGAAGTACGCCTACTACATGGGCGAGGACATAAAGCGTCTGCTGATGTCCGATGCCGCTTACTTCCATCCCGGATGGATCGAAAGCAAAGGATGTTGCACCGAACACGACATAGCGGTGAGGTATAGACTGGTGCGATTCTACGCACTCTCAGACATCGAACCGATTGAAGAAATCCCGCCACAAGAGGAATGAAAAAGAGCCGCAAGCATCCCCACGGCTCTCACACAGATATGCGCGTCTGCCCCAAAAGGGCGGGCGCGTTTGTCATTTACGCCCTACCGTGCGCGAGCGGAGCGAAAGCGGCTATGAAAAATACCACGCAGCCTCCTCGCTGCGCCGCCTCACCAACCCCGGCAACACCTTGCCTCCGCCACGGTTCCAGCGCTTGAACTCCGTGGCTATCGAGGGGTCAGCAGGATTGACCTGCACCTTGCGCAGCAGCGTTGAGGATTTCAGATTTCCCAAGCCACAGTTAAACGCAAAGCTCACCAACGCATCAAACTGATGCTGCGACAGCGTCACCGAGGCTGTGAGCCTGCTGACTTCCTGCTCAAAATGGCGCAGGTCGGAGCAAAGCAGCGCCGCCGCCTCGGCCTCCGTCACAACCATCCCCGGCTTGACATCCGCTCCCGTGTGGCCGTAGCCGATAGTCAGGACACCCGCCGGGCAGCGGTAGGCCTTAGGGCGAAACCCCTCCCACACCTTTATCTTCTCTATGATTTCATTACTTGTAGTTCTCATAATCAATCCATTACATTACATCGGCGTCCATGTGCCGGAGCCGCCATTACTATTCCTTTCAATTCCTGCGGCAGTAATCCTCATGGCGTGGTTGCCGCTTATCATATAAATGCCACTTTCATTCATAAACAGCTTGGTCTTGTTCCACGACAGCGCCACACCGTCATTCCCAATCATCATCATGTCCGAAACACCGCGCTCCACATAGCCTTCAAGCCAACAATAGGCCGTTGCGTCCACTGCCTCCGCGTCGGAGATGTTCGACGCCCCGAGTATCTCAACCTTAAGCCGATAAGAGCCTTCTGTTTTCAGAATCGTACCCATATCCGCCTCTGCTACAAGCTGGATGTCGCTGATAAACGACAAGGCCGTCTCGCTCGTCTTCACTCTGACCCCGTTCTTGTCCAGCAGCGAAAAGCGGACACGTGTGTAGCATGAAGTCTCGTTGGTCGCGCCGAAATCAGCTGCCAGACGCAGCGCTACTGTCAGATGAAGCATATCGCCCGTCTTGACTCCGCTTACAATTTCATCGGTCGTTGAGAGACTCCCTACAACAACCGTTCCGGTGTTTTCTTCCACAGAGGTGCGAATATATCCCATCTGGAGCGACGTCCGGCTCAGCGCAATCCGGTTGTTGACCTCAGCAGGATTGAACTCTCCGATGCTTTCATTGCTCAATACAAACTTTCGCCCGCTGTCGTTCAGCATCGACAAACCCTCGCGGCCAAGGCGCACGTTCTCGCCCACCATCATGTAATCCCCTTCAAGGCGGATTACATTATTGCAGAAATAGGCCGTGCCGTCCATTCTCACCAATGCCGTGGCCGCGCCGGACACCGACGGATACACCGCAAGGTCAACCATATCGCCGCCCCACCAGCTCGCCACCGTCCTTCCGCCGCGAGTCAGACCGTTCATTCCGCACTGTACCTCAAACCCGTAGAGCGTTGTATAGCCAAGCAAAAGCACCGAACTCTGTATAAGGCCTCCACTTATCGTAGTACTCTCCTTCAGCGCGTTGCGCAGATAATCGTACATCTCAAAGCGTGCATCCACATCTTCTGGCGCCGGACTCCAGTCCGTTGCCACATTGCCGAACTCCAGCTTGGGAGAGTTTATCCATACTCTGCCGTTCTGCTCCGCAGTTATTGTCACACGGACGAGCATCGTGCCAGAAGGAATCACACGCCGCAACACCTTCTTCTCCCACACACCGTTGTCCTTTGGAAGCACACTGATGCTCTCCGATTTCAGCTGCTCGCCTCTTATGTCATAACAGCTGATGGCCATAAGTATGTCCTTGTCGGCAGTGGCAGTGTTGTCAGTAAGCGCATACAGACTGAGCGTCATTACATCTCCTGCGTGAACCGCCGCAGTAGTGATATATTGGTATATGCGCCTGTAACTGTAGTCGCTGTATCCCCTCACATCCAGCTTCACCGAATTATGCCCCATATACTTCACAGAGGGGTCGATTGAAGCCTCCGGATGAAACTCCCATTGCCCCTTGGTCTCGAACGTTGTATCGCGCAGCAGATTGCGACCTCCCACTTCAAGGTCGCCCGCATCGGAAAGCACCGGCACACGTTGTCTGTCCAGAACAATGTTCCCGGACTTAAGCTCAAAAACCACAGCAGTCGTATCCGCCAGCAGCGGCACATCGGCCGACACACCGCCCGAACGCGACAGCGTTCCCTTGGCCCCGTCAGGCAGTCGCTCGTAAGTCAGCGTATGGTCGTTGCTCGGCGACATGCCCGTATCGCCCGAAGTCTTGTACACCGTGCAGTTCACTTTCTCCGCCGACATCGCGCCCGACATTGACCGCGTCACATTCCCCACATTCGGCTCCAGCGAATACACCACCGCAGACTCACCGTTGGCTCCGGCCCGCACCTTGTATAGATTCATGCTGGCCGTGAGCGTGACGCCGTCGACCGTTGCCGTCACCTCCACCGAAGCCTTGTCCTCGGTCATGCCGAACAGCACAAGTTCTCCGGTAGTCCATATCATTGCCGATACACCGGTTCCGACGGCAGAATAACGCGAGACTCCCGTCGCCGGACGCGTTCCATTGTATACCGTTGCTTTGCACTTAGGCATCGGCCCGGTCACGTTGCCGTCGGCGTCACACAGCACCCCTGCCATCTCGTTCGACAGCCTTAGCACAAACCCCGCCGACTTCATGTCCGAAATCAGACCGCCAAGAGTCTGGCTCCCGTCGCCAACCGGAGATTTTATATTGAGGCGCCCCATGATATTCATCTCGCCATCCTGCCACTCTATATAGCCGTTCTCATCGCCCAGATAGAATCGCGGACGGTCGTTGTACTGCCCCTCCTGCCGGCCTACGAAATAATACTCCCTGCCCTTGGCGTTTACCGAGTCAAGACCCTCTATATAGCGCTCATATCCGCCGCCGACAACATCACGAACCTTCACAAACTGGCGTCTCGCATTCCCATAGTTCCCATAATGGATAATGCAGTCTTTCTCCGCCGGGATGCCACTGCCGTTCACTCCGGTGTCAATGGTGCCGTCAGGCAACACCTCCGGGTCATATCCCTTTGTCAGCGTAATCGAATCTACATCCGTGGCTATGACCTTGCGCTTGTAGAATTTCAGCTCCCCGTTCTCCGGAGTCCAGCGGTTGCAGTAAGCCACATCACCCGGACGGAACAGATTCGCCACTGAGCCGTCCTTCTGGTCGAAATGGCACACATACCCCAACTCGGTATCCTCTACCATCGAAACCTCCATCGCTGCCGCCGAGTCTATCTCCATGCCGCCACGGCCAAGCGCCTGATTTATCACAAGCGTGTTCACCTGCATCTCCTGCCGCACATTCACATTGTCGGTCTCCAGCACCCAGTTGCCGTTGGCGTCCTTGTAGAAACCCCAGCCGGCGCCTCCCGAAATGCCGCTCCGGAAATCGCCGCTCGTCAGCAGTGTGTGGAACTGTGTCGGAGATATACTGCGGTCTGCCACCCCGTCCTTGCGCAGATACAGCTTGTCGCACACCGCCATTATGGTCTTTTCCAAGTCCGCATACGACCCCATGCGCTGATGCAGGGTGTCAATCTCGCCCTGTATCATACCCACGGCGTTCATCGTCGTCTCATACTTGTCCGACAGCACAATCTCCACATCCGGGTTCAGCGCAGCATCGTCTGGACTCGGAGTCCGGAACGTCCAAGTCATTGATTGCAGATACAAAGTCTCATACACGCCCGGCAGCAGACGACTGTCAGCCACACGCAGCGAACGCCCCGGCCAAAGCTCGTCTATCAGCGCACCAGCCTCGCCCGAATTGCTCAGACGCACACGGTCGGTAGTAACCACAAGCTGCGTGCTGCCGTCTTTTTTCTCCCGCAATATGTCTTTCTTGTTGTCTTCAAGGCGCCGCTCGGCCCACAGCACATATTCATGAGGCATCTCTATGCCGATAAACACAAACGTGTCGCCCGCCTTGCCTTGCTTCTGGGTCGACGGCACATACAGCCCCGTCGCTTCAAGCTCCGCGTCGCTCTTGGCCAGACGGATACGCCAGCACGACTGATGACGCACTCCGTCCGCGTCCATGTACGAACGGCTCGCGTCGTATTCTGGAATCGACACTATCGTAAACTCATAGTCCTCATGCAGCAGCATGCCCGAAGTAAACATCATTCTGGCCGTGTTGCCCTCGCGGTCGCCGAGTATAGGCCTCCACACGCGCTCCGCATACTGCGAATTGCTCTCTCCGTCCTTGCGTGAGCTTCCCCATATGTCCTTCACCCACACATCGAACGTATTCTTCCATCCCGTGTTGGAAACGTCCGCATCGGTAAGCTGTGGCGCCGGGTCGCCCACAGTGATGCTCAGTGTGCGGTCGCTTGTATTGTTCACCTGCACCTGCACCCTCCAGCGCCACGTTCCCTCCGGAATGCCGCTCGCCGACACCGTCTTGCCCGTGTTCACATTCTCCACTGTCACAGTGTAAGGCCCCAGCATCGACTGCAACAGCAGCGTGTCCGACATTTCGCCGTTCTCAGTCACCTTCTGCAACGAAAGATTCACCGTAAGGTTGGCGTGTCTGCCCCGGGCCACCCTGAACGGCTTTGCCCCGTAAAGCACCACCGTAGCCATCCCGCGGGGCTTCACATTCTGTGCGGTCGCTTTTACAGGACCAAGCTTCGTCAGCACGGCGTCTGCCGCCGTACTCTCCTCTACGTCATCGCTCTTTATCTGCTCCACGCCCACCACTATGTCCATCCCGCTGCCTTGTATGCTTGGGTATATGTCATCATCGCTCTCAACCGCTCCGAGCAGCGGCCCATAGCGGTCTATCGACGAATCTTTCTTCACCCACGGCGAGAAGGTCGGAGTCAGCTGCACCTGCCGCGCTGCGCTATCGGCCACAATCTCGTCCGCCACATACTCCACCGGGTCAAACTTCGCATCAGTGTAGCCCTTCTTGTATGCCCACGGCGCATACGCCTGTTCTTCATACAAGGCTTCATAACCCGGATAATCGGCCTTGTGCGCTGCCTTCCATCCCTGCACATAGCTCCGGAACGTAGCACCGCGAAGACGGTCGAAATGTATATTCTTCAGCTCCTCCACCCAGTCCGGGTCGCCATGCCACTGCCCCTCGTCCGGCGACTCCTTGTAGTAATACCTCGGCAGGTTCTGAGTGCCGCCGCGCCCTAACAGCATATTCCGTATCTCATCGCTCTGCATCTGGCGCTCTATCTTCAGCAAGCCGCCCGCGAAACCGCACTCAAACACATGGTCGACGCGCCCGCCGTCATAACCCACTCTAAGAGCATAGCGGCCATGAGGCCATGCCGAGCCAAGTCCGGTGCAGGCAAGCTCCCACCGCACACCGTAGGCATCATACAGCCCCTTTATCACATCCCATATGTACGAATAGCTAATATCCACCTTCACCGCCTTGCCGTCTCCGGCCCCGTCGGCAAGGTCTACATATATCGTGTCACCGTAGTAGAACTTCAGCACCACGCCAAGCAGGTCGCAGAAATCACGCAGATTCAGCTCCACGCTGCTCTCGTATTTGTCCGGAAGCTCGCTCCGGGCCTGCACCGTGAAAAACATCCAGCGCTTCAGCTCACGTATCGCCCAGTGCTCAAAGGTCACATCCACGGTCGTGCCGCCCGCCTCCGCGTCAACAGTCGCCCCCGGCTCCCGAAGCGGCATCACATACCGTTCACCGCGAAACTCCACCTCCCACTCACGCTCATACACAAGCTTGCCCTCCGGCACTGTCACCGTCGCGCTGATACTGCGCTCGTCCATATCCGTGGCATTCACCGTCGCACTCTCCAGAGTCACACCCTCCGGAAGCCACGTCTCTGAAATCTTTTTTATCATCTGCTATCCTCTTTTTATTGTTCCGGATGCACCACCTTGACCATGAACCCGCTTGTCAGTCCTGCCGCCATAGCCTTTTTAAGCTCCATCACATCCACATTCACTATCAGTATGCCGTCACGGGTCACTGCCGTAAGTCTGGTCACCTCAGAAGTGCCATTGGTATATTCGCTGCGTTGCAGCACATTCTTGTCCGTCAGATTGTCCACTATCACCCATGGCAGCACAAACAACCAATTGCCATAAGTCCGCAGCTGAAAAAGTTCCATTTTCTTCAACCGTACGCACACCGACATAGTCCGCCCGCGTACCGTATCGCTCGCACTCGACATCGTGTTGCTGTCCGACATATATCCCCACCAGCGGTCTTCAAGGTCGCGCAGCCCGTACTCCTCCACCGAAGCCTGCTTGTCGAAATCGCACAACTCCGGATTCTCCACACGCAGCTTCAGCTCCACCTTCACACAGTCCATCACACTGCCGTCGGCACGCCTGTAAAACTCCGTAGCCTCCGAAATCAAGTCCGGCACCCCGCAGATTTTCATACGCTTGTAGTCGCTGTAAAGCGTCAGCTCGCGGCAGCGCCGCACCGGCCCGCTCCCCTCGCGTATCGCATCGTTGAACTTCTTTATCTTCGCGTTTGCGCTCGTCAGATTCCGGTTCGGAGCCTCTATCAGCAACTGCACCTTATAGTCGAACGCCGCCAGCACCGCACGCCGGTCGATATGCTCGCCGCTCTCACCTGCATAACTGCTCGCATCGCGGGGTTTCTCCGGCGCGCTGAACACATTGTCGGCGCTCAGATATATCATCCCGAACTCCTCGTGGCTGTCGACTATCGCCCCGTCGCCTATTTTCATCCTCAGCGCTATCATTGCAGCATCCCTCCCTCATAATGCACAAACCGTACTCCGGCACTGCGCCGAAGCGTCAGCTCGTTCTCCCCGAAACTGTACACCGGCACCGCTATCGCCGGAGCGTTCGCCTGCACGCACTCCACCTCCATCTCGCAGCCGTTGCCGAAATAAAGCATCGGTATTACCGCCCGCTCGTAGTCCATCGCCACACGTATCCGGCCCTTGCATTCGTGGAACACATAAGCCTGCTTCTCGCCCATCACCTCCCCATCGAAAGTCCGGCCAACGAACACACCGCTGTCCTCGCAGTCCGAAAACTCGCTGCGCAGAAGCTCAATGCCCGGAAAGCCGCGCTCCATACACCAGTCCGGATTCTCCGTATAATACCGAAGCAGACCCTCGCGGTCACACACGCGAAGCCTGCCAAGCCCGTCGGCGCAAATCCCGCAGCGCCGTGCATCGGCCATAAGCCGCTCTCTCAACTCCTTGTCCATGTCATTTCCTGAATTTCTTTATAAGCCATATCACCGCCACACACAACACAGCCATGACAACCCCGAGCGCCACACCCCCGAAGTCCATCTTCACTCGCTCCCACTTGGTCAGCTTCCGTTCCACAGGGCAGGGGATACGTATCGTGTCCGACCGCTCCACATAGCAGGTGTCGTGGATTTCAACACGTCTCACATGCTCCTTCTCCCGGATGTCAACCACCGTATCACCTTTCACCCACACAAAGCGGAGGTCGCGGACAGTATCTGCCACAAACCTCTCCACCTCGCGCTCACGCCATTCCGTCCGCACTGTCTCCACCGGCTCATACACCGTGCGGGTACAGCTTGCGCACAGCGCCAGCACAAGCCATATCGCCAGACGCATCACTCCGCAGTCTCCTTTCCGCCTCCCGCCAGCGCCTCCCGCGCCTCGGCCTTGCACCGAGCGCGGTAACTCTGATAGTCGGCATACTCCTGCCGGAAGGCCTCGGCGGCGTCCTCGTCGGCCAGCAGCGCCGGACACTGCGAGTTGGCCAGCAGGGCAATCTCATCGTCCACCGAATAGCGGCGGTGAATCAGCTCGCTCACCTTGGCCGCATATTCGGCCTCGGTGTAAGGCGGCAGCTCCGACAGTGGCCGTTCGCTCCACTGCCCCACACTGTCGGCAGGCACGCAGGCACGCCTTATCGGACTGTCGGGTTCCGGTCCATTCTCGTTGGCGAGAAAATAGCCTTCCTCGGCCTCGATTATCACAAATCCGTTGTTTTTCTGAATTGTCTTCATGCTGTTGTAAATATTATGTTTTTGGCTGCTGCCTGCTCCACAAGGTCGTCGGGCAGGCGGTCGAACACATCCTGATGCAGTATCACCGTGCTTTGGGCTGCATCCTGCTTGTATGAATACTCCTTCACCAGATACCGCAGCGATTCCTCGCTCAACTTCGGCGACCAATGCAGGTCAACGGTGAAAGGCTGCACGAAATAAAACTTCACCAGCTCCAGAGACTTACAGTCGTAGAATGTGTTTGTAAGATTCATCGGAGTGGCGATACACGAGCGGATTTCCCGCAGAGCTGTACAGCCGTGAAACGTACTCTGCATGCTCGGATAATTGCCAATACCATCGCCGTAGCCGCCCACAAACGCCACTGTCTCCACTTTCAGATTCCCGGAAAATGCAAAAGCCACATTGCCCACGGAATAGTTAGGCAGCTTCAGCGGAAAATACGTCCGACACCAGCAGTAAGCCACAGCCGTAGTGTATATGTGCGCCTGCTCTCCTCCGAAAGGAGATTTCTGGCCGCCGCTCAGACTCGGAAAGGCGTACAATCCGTGTTCCGAACAGGCCCAGATTTTCAGCGCCTCTGCATAGCCGATGTTCTTGATGCCGTTAAGCTCGAAATATCCCGTGGCCTCGTTATACTGCCCGAAATACTTCTTGCTGCTGCCGAACGCACACTCGCCGTTCCACTGGTCGATGAAACTCTGCGGCGGCTGCTTCCACTTGGCGTCTGCGGCCTCGATAGTCTCCCGCTCCTTGGCGGTCACCTCGCGCCACAGCTCGGCACTCTCCCCCGCCCCAAGCATCCTCCGGCTGCTGAACGTGTGGAAATTGGTGGGCGTATTCTCGGTGATAAAATTACCCCCCCCGCGCATAAATCACTGATATACCGTTAATTACCTTTGTATCCATAATTTACAATACTAAACCGTTGCAAACACAATCTTTCTCGCCTGCGCCTTTCCCGGAAGCGCCATCCACTGAGCAAGCTCTTCGGCATCCATAGCCGCCACAGTCTCATTCTCCATATCCCCGAACAGCTTCGCCCACACCGTCGGATGCACCGTGATGGTGATTTGATTCGTGTTCGACGACTTCGTCACCATGTACGTCATCGAATCCAGCGACACCAGCGGACTGTCTGACAGAGAGAAGCTGTATGCGCACAGAACTCTGACATCTACAAGCGAGTAACATTTGGAAAAGGCGCTCACGTTGTTGCTGCCGATATTTATTACACAATTTATACTTCTTAGCTTGCCGCACTCTGAAAAGGCGCTATAAGCGGTTCTTGCATATATCATTGTGCTTTGGAACGCCACGACCTCCAGCTTAGAGCAGCGGCAAAACATTGCCATTATATCCCCGGCGCCATACACATGAAACGGAAGGTTCGTTCGTATGGAAAGCCCCTCGAAATGTATATGGTCAATATTCTGCTGACCACCGTATATCACCCCGGCAGTGTAGCGGTAAATATCCAGCGCCTGCTCATAGGTGATGTCAGTAAGACCATTCAGCTCAAACATCCCCGTATCTGGGTTATAGCGCCCGTAACTTCCGGCGGCATTGTTCCACATATCAACGAACAGAGCGAATTTCGCTTGTCGGACACCATTCTCCACGTTTCCTCCGTCTGCCATCTGTACAAACTCCGCAAGAGTCTGAGGGTATAGCGTCTCGGCAGTGCCTCTTTCTTTAAGTATCGTATGTTTTGCCATAATCAGACTGTTGCAAATGTTATGTTCTTTTGGGCGGCAAGAGCCAGCAGTGCGTGCCACTCGGTATTAGTCTCGTCGGTCAGTTTGGCATACACATCATCATGCACCGTGATTGTTTTCGGACTGGTGGCGTTTGCGTAAGTCACTATAAATTTAAAAGAATCAAGCGACAGCAGCGGACTGTTGCGGAAGCTGATATTGCACGCAAGATATTTTATGGATACATGCTCCAAGGCGTAGCAATGATAAAACATGTCCGTTGTGCTCGACAGACTTAAAGCCCAAATCTCGCCTTTAATTTCTTTTAGGCTGCTACACTCCCAGAAACAATGATACCCGACCGTGCATTCACCGATAATATTGAGCGCCTCCAATTTGCTACAGCCATAAAATGCACTGTTCCAATCGCTTTGACAATATCTCATCGGCATAAAAGTGCGGCATGCAGTCGCGGGCATGGTGGCCCACAGATTGGATCTGAACCGATACTTCAGGTTCATATAGCCTTCGCTGTTCGTTCCGAGTTTGTATATCGTCTGCGC
>CAMWUD010000071.1 GCA_947177365.1 uncultured Porphyromonadaceae bacterium
TGCGGGTGACCGTAGCAAGCTTGAGGCCGAGGTCTTGAAAATCGGTCGGTCAAGGAGGGAGGGGGAGATTAATGATTAATGATTAATGATCAATGATTAATCATTAATATTAAATGACGGATGGTATGATAACGGTTATTATAAACCGAAGGTCTGCTGTTGCTCACTTTTCCCTCTCTGCTCTCTCCTCTCTGCTCTCTCCTTTCTCCTTTCTCCTTTCCCCTTTCTCCTTTCCCCTTTCTCCTTTCTCCTTTCTCCTTTCCCCTTTCCTCTCTCCAGTTACCCCTCTCCACTTACCATTTTCCACTTGAAAAACACTCTGTAAACACTACTTTATTGAGCTGTAATACGTACTGTAATTAATTGATAATCAATAGTTGATGGTTAATATACAGCTATATTTTAGCTCATTGCCGTTGTTACTCCCTGACTCTTTGACTAATTTTGCAGAAGAGAATATAAACCAGGAAATCTAATTATCACAAAAACAAATGGCAAAAAGTAACAGTAAATTTCAGTCGCTGTTTCTGCTGTTTTTGCTGCTGACGGGCGTACAGCTTATGTCGGCGCAGCAGATTAAAATCAGAGGAACAGTTACTGACCCAGAAGGCGAACCCCTGATAGGGGTAAGCGTAACAGACCTCGGAACCAATACCGGCGTCGTGACAGATTTCGATGGCCAATACAGTCTTCACGCAGATGCAAAGGTAAAACTGAAGTTTTCATATATCGGATATGAAACTTTGGAGGAAGCAGTCAGCGGACGGACTGTGATTGACATCGTGATGAAAGAAAACTCCGAAATCCTGAGTGAAGTCGTTGTAATCGGCTATGGTACCATGGACAAAAAGGAGCTTACATCCGCGATTTCCCATGTGGGTGAAAAGGACTTTCTCTCTGTAAGCTCACTCGACCCGTCGATGATGATTCAGGGAAAGGTACCCGGTGTATCGATTACAAATACCGGAGCGGGCGACCCGAACAATCAGGCAAGCATACAGATCCGTGGCGTATCATCGCGCTCGGCAGGCCTTGGCCCGCTGATTGTAATCGATGGCGTTCCCGGTGGAAACCTCACCAATATCAATCCTAAAGACATCGCATCGTTTGACATACTCAAGGACGGCGCCGCTTCGGCCATATACGGCACACGCGGCTCAAACGGCGTGATTCTCGTCACAACAAAAAAAGGCAGCAAAGACGGCTCGACGCACACATCCTATAGCGGCACTTTCGCCTGGGATAAGGTTAAGAGAGAACTCAATATGATGAATGCCACCGACTATCGTGAAGTACGCCTCGGATGGGGCGACCGCGGAGTTGATCTTGGCGGAAATGTCGACTGGCTTGACGCTGTGACCAGAACCGGATTTACCATGCAGCATACACTGACGGTGAGCGGCGGCAACGAGCGCAGCAACTATCGCGTCAGCGCCGACTACCGTAATGCCAACGGCGTAGACCTCCGCTCCGGACGTGAAGAATATGGTGCCCGCGCATCGGTGATGCACACTACAAAAGGTGGCCTGTTCACCATCAACCTGAATGTCGCCCCGCGTATAATCTACAGGGATAATGCCGACTGGAGTGTCTTCTGCAATGCAATCGAAGCCAATCCTACCACTCCGATAATGGATCCCGAAAACCCCAATCTGTACTATAATTTCCAGGGTCAGGTGGTGGGCAGCAATCCTGTCGAGCTGCAGAAACTCGAGAAAAACCATTCCGACACCAAACTGCTCGACTGGGACGGCACTGTAAAACTGAATCTCCTTCCCCTGCTCGCAAAAGACGAAACAAGCAATCATCGCCTGTCAACACAGATTATGTTTGCAGACCATCAGTATAGCAATAACGACTCATGGTTCCGTCCGTCGACAAGCACTCTGGCCATCAACAGCGGTTACGACGGCGAAGCAAGCCGCGCTTATTCAAAAGAGCGCCAGTACGTGGTCGAGTGGCTGACAAACTACAGCACCCAGATAGCCGAAAAGCATAACATCAAGGCTATGGCCGGCTATTCATACCAGTATTCGCAATATTCCGGCTTCAATGCCTCCAACAAGGATTTCCCCAACGACGGTCTCGGCTCCGACAATCTTGGTTCGGGTGAGCTGGCCAAAGAAGAGGGCGAGGTGCTTATGGGCAGTTACAGAAACGATGCCAAGCTCATATCATTCTTCGGACGTGTAAGCTATGACTATGAAGGCAAATATCTTTTCACTGCCTCGATCCGTCACGAAGGGTCATCGAAATTCGGCAAAAACCACAAGTGGGGCGATTTCCCCGCTGTATCGGCCGGATGGCGTATATCGCAGGAAGCATTTATGAAAGATATCGCCTGGATAAACGACCTGAAAATCCGTGCCGACTACGGTGTGACAGGCAATCAGGATTTCGGAAGCTATATCTCATTGAACACAATGTCCGGCTTCGGATACTATTTCTATAACGGCAAGTATTTCCAGGTATGGGGCCCGTCGAAGAACGTGAATCCCGACCTCAAGTGGGAGAAAGGCAAGAACTGGAACATAGGTCTGGACTTCTCTCTGTTCTCCAACCGCTTCTATGGCTCTTTGAACTACTTCAACCGTCGCCAGCAGGATCTCCTCGGCAACTATAAGGTGTCGGTGCCACCGTATCTGTTCGATGAGACATTTGTCAACGTAGGCACGATGAAGAACACCGGCTTCGAATTCGACCTTGGCTTCAATGCCGTCAATACCAAGGACTTCTCTTACGACTTTAGTGTCGTCGGAACAGTGATGAGCAATAAATTCGTGGACTTCAGCAACTCGCAATATGTAGGCCAGGACTTCTACAATGTCTGCGACACCAACGAACCCTATCCCTTCTATAGCCTCCAGCGCATCGAGAAGGGAAAATCGCTCGGCAACTTCTACATGTGGAAATATGCCGGTATCACCACCGGCGGAGACTGGCTCGTATACGACCGCGAAGGCGACATAATCCGCGCGTCGCAGGCTACCGACGAAGACCGTCAGGTAGTGGGCAATGGCATGCCCAAGTTCACTATGTCAACCAGTCACAACTTCCGTTATAAGAACTTTGACCTGGCGCTGTTTTTCCGTGGCGCATTCGGATTCGACATTTTCAATATCCATGATTTCTATTATGGCACAAGAAATTTCTCCGGCAATGTGCTTAGGAAAGCCTATGGAAAGAACTTCGACATTAACCCGGAAGCAAATCCCGTGGTATGCGACTACTTCCTTGAACGAGGCGACTACTTCAAGCTCGACATGCTGACTTTCGGCTACACGCTGCCCCTCGCCGCCTGCCGTTTCATGGACAGACTCAGAATATACGGCACTGTCAAGAATGTATTTACTCTGACCAAGTTCAGCGGTGTCGATCCGTCGACCTATCAGGTGAACGGTCTTACTCCCGGTGCGCAGGGTTCGAGAACATACTACCCCTCGACAAGACAATTCATAGTGGGTCTTCAACTTGATTTCTAACAAGCGGCTAAAACTGACAATAATGAAAATTCTAAAACATATAGCTACTGTAGTCCTGGGCTCTATCGTATTGGCCGGCTGCACCAATCTGGACGAGACTCTTTATGACCAGGTCGGAACCCAGAACTACTATAATACCAAAAGTGATGTAATACGTGCGGCTTTCCGCCCCTTCGAGCACGCATTCTGGAGTATCGGCAGCCGACATGTCCTGAATGAACTCTCCGCCGACCAGCTGATCACACCCACGCGCGACGGATGGTGGGATGACGGCGGACGCTGGCGCCGCCTCCACTATCATCAGTGGAATGTAGAGGACGGCGGAGACGCCCAGACCGAATGGAACGGCTGTTTCCAGGGTATCATGCAGTGCAACTATGTGATCGAGGACCTTGCCAAACTCGACCCCGCGCGATTCGGATTCTCTCAGCCTGAATTTGACAACATCAACGCACAGTGCCGTGCTCTGCGCGCCTGGTTCTATCTGCGCCTGCTCGATGCCTTCCGCAATATACCGCTCGCTGTCAGCTACAGCGACGTGTCGCTGAACACTGAGTCTCAGGTAGAGCCGAAAGTGATTTTCGATTTTATCGAATCCGAACTCAAAGCCTGCACGTCATTGCTCGCCGTGAAGTCCGGTCCCGGTGCCGGTGCCGAAATACAGGGGCAGTGGACTCAGGCCGGAGCAGCGGCACTCCTTGTACGGCTCTATCTTAACGCCGAAGTATATATCGGCGAAAACCGCTATCAGGACTGTGAAAAGGTGGCTCAGGATATTCTCGACGGAGTTTATGGCAGCTATGCCGTAGCCGACCGCTGGGATGCCGCCTTTGACTGGGACAACAACAGCTGCGACGAGGTGATTTTCGGATTCCCCGCTTCCCAAGGCTATTCCTACTGGCATTATCAGGGCGACACTTACTGGTGGACTGTTCCGGCGCGTGCACGCTATTATTTCGGCGACCGCAAGGCAAAAGCCGGCGACCACAACACCAAATATGCGGCTTCGCCCTCTTACGACCTTGATGGAAACCTGTATACTTTCGAACTCGGCATGCCAATCCAGAATTTCAGAAAGTATCCCGGCGACGAACGCATGAAACTCTACCGCAACCTTGGCGACAGCCGCCGTGAAGGCATGTTCCTCTTCGGATACCTTGAATACATTGAAGAAAACGGTAAGAAGGCGCGTGTACGTGCTCCGGAGCAGCCCTACGACCTCTATATCCGTGATGCCGTGGGCAACTTCCAGGGTATGGCTCCCGACAAGTGGCCCTCGGACAAAACCAGCAACCTCATGAACGGCGACCATAACTCTGGATGGCATTTCGCCAAATATCCTTTCTACAGCGACGAAGACGCTCACCAGATGGAGAGCGACTATACCGAAATACGATTGCCCGAAATCATATATTCGCTTGCCGAATGCAAACTGCGGTCTGGTAAAAAGGCCGAAGCGGGCCGCCTACTCAACAGTGTAAGAAAGCGCAACTATCCTCAGGAGAATCTCTCCGATGTATTGTATTCGCCCGAAGGGAAAGTGCAGCTCGACGAAGCGGAAATGCTCGCCGAGTGGGGGCGTGAATTCTTCGCCGAGAGCCGTCGCCGTATCGACCTGATACGTTTCGGAAAATTCAGTTCCGGAACATGGTGGGACAAGACTCCCGATGCAAACCGCGACACTGAGATTTTCCCGATTATGCGCCCGATTCTCAACGCCAATCCATCGTTGGTGCAGAATCCCGGTTACAGTAAATAATGTATTGAAATAAAATGAAACTTAGAAATATATCATATGCCGTTGCAGCCATGGCAATTGCCTCTGCAATGACCGGATGTGAGGGCGAGAAAGACCTTATCATCATAGACGGAAATCTGCCTATCAAGACCTCTGTGCTCTACATGGTGGGCGACGCCACTCCCTGCGGATGGAATATCGATGCTCCGCTTGAGCTTGAGGCAAAGCAGGAAGATCCGCTGGTGTTTGAATGGGAAGGAAATCTCAACGTTGGCGAGATGAAACTCTGTCTGACCACCGGCAGCTGGGATGCGCCTTTCATCCGTCCGGAGAATAACGGCGAGGAAATCGGAAAGTCGGATATTTCCGATGCCACTTTCCAGATGCACGCCGGCGACCCGGATGAAAAATGGAAAGTCACCGAAGCCGGCGTTTACCATCTTACATTCGACCTGCGCAACTGGACCATGAGCAGCTCTTGGCTCGGAGACCAGGAACTGCCGCCAATCGAGCCGATTGATACTGATGTGCTCTATATAGTGGGCGATGCCACCCCCTGTGGCTGGAATATCGATGCGCCCGTGGCTCTTGAAAAGAAATCGGCGTATGTCTTCGAATATGACGGACCTCTGCTGGCCGGCGATTTCAAAGCTTGTATAAGCACCGGCGACTGGGGCGTGAAATTCATACGTCCGGTGTCTGACGGCTGCAGAATCGACAAGTCAGGCGTGGAGAGCGACAGCTTTGTCTTTGTCCTTAATCCCGACAGCAAATGGCATGTGGCTGAAGCCGGCGTATATCATCTGTCGTTCGACCTTGAGAACTATACGATAGCTGTGGAGTTCAAGGAGGAAATCGTCAATGAACGTAATCCTATTGAGTCGCCGACTCTTTATATGATAGGCGATGCCACTCCCGGCGGCTGGAGCATGGACGATGCCACCGCTTTTACAGTTTCTGACAGCAACCGCTATATTTTCTTCTGGGAAGGCGAACTTGTCGAGGGCAATATGAAAGCTTGCCTCGAACGCGACGGAACTTTCTCTTGTCCGTTCATCCGTCCGTCTTCGCCGGCCTGCGAAATTTCGTCGCAGGGCGTGGCTGCTCCGGATTTCGTATATACCACAAATCCCGATGACCAGTGGCATGTGACAGAAGCCGGAACTTACCGCATAACTTTTGACCTTGAAAACTGGACTATTTCTGTAGTGGCAGTCAACAAAGGCGATGATGAAGTCGCACCGCTCGAGACTACCACTCTTTATATGATAGGCGATGCCACTCCCGGCGGCTGGAGTATGGACAACCTGACCGCCATGACAATGGACAGCGACAACAAATATGTGTTCACATGGGAAGGTCAGCTCAAAGCCGGTGAAATGAAAGCATGTCTCCAGCCGGACGGCAACTTTGCCTGCCCCTTCGTTCGCCCTTCAAGCGATGGATGCTTAATCGGTGAAAACGGGGTCGCCGCTCCTGACTTCATATATACCACCGGCCCCGACAACAAGTGGAAGGTCGCAAAAGATGGCCGGTACAAGATTACTTTCAATTTGAAAAACTGGACAATAGAGGCTGAATACCTCGGCTAAGAGCCGGGCCTAATACCGATAAATTCAATGAAAACAATGACTATATTTGCAGCTCTTGCTGCCGGCATGATGCTTGGCGCATGCAGCGACGAGATTGAAATGCGCTATCCTCCCAAGTATGAACTTCCGGAACTTCCCGAAGTCGAAGGGATTCATGCTTACAAGGCTCCGCTCTACTGGAGTGTCTATGAATACTGCTACGAACAAGAACAGAACGGTGTGGCCAATTCAGATATGGATATCTCTCCTGATGAATGGGACAAGATAATCGACTGGGTAGCCACAGAACTCAAGCCTTACGGATATGATATGGTCTGCACCGACGGTTTTATCCCTATGCTGGCCAATGACGCCTCGGGATATATGACTCACTACGGCTCAATGTCGCTCAAGGATCTTGTGGCCAAATGCAAGGCCAAAGGTCTTAAAGTCGGAGTCTATGACAACCCGCTGTGGCTCCACGGACCGAACGAGACAAAAATCGAAGGCACCGACTATACTTTCGGTCAGCTATACTACAACCACTCCCAGACTATAATGAACCCCTCGGCCGAAAACATGTGGTTCAACTGGGCGGTGGCCGAAAATCCCGGCACAAGAGAGTATATCGACGGTTTCTTCAAACACTATTCCGAACTCGGAATCGACTATATCCGCATGGACTTCCTCTCATGGTATGAGGATGGCAAGGACCGCAACATCGGAATTGTCGGCCATGGATATGGCCGTGAATCATACGCCCGCGCTTTGTCGTACATAGCCGAATCTGCGAAAAAATACGGTATCTTCACGTCGCTCGTCATGCCTCACATGTACAATAATGCCGAAGTCGAGGCCAAATACGGCAATATGGTACGCATTGTGGCTGATACCGCCGGCGGAGGGTGGTGGCACTGTTCGGGACATGATAAAGGAAAGTCATATGCCACATGGCCAAACTGCATGAACATGTTCGATGGATTTACATTCTGGTCCGGAATATCCGGTCGCGACAAGGTGATTCTCGACGGTGACTTCATTCGTCTGAACAAGTTCGAAACCGACGCTGAAAAGGAGACTGTCGTTTCGCTGCAGCTGATGGCCGGTGGTCCGGTGACTGTCGCCGACCAGTATTACACTATCGGCAACGATGTCAGATTCTATACCAACACGGAAATGCTCGAACTCAACACCGACCGTTTCGTGGGCAAGCCGCTCTCCGACAAGCTCGGCGACCGTGACAATGAAATATGGTTCGGTCAGATGTCGTGCGGTGATTATGTGGTGGGCCTGTTCAACAGAGACGATAGTCCGCGAGCTTACTCGCTTGACCTGCAGCAACTCGGCATAAGCGGAGAGTGGAAGCAGCGCGACCTCTGGCTCCATGCCGATGAAGGTGTTTCGTCAACAATCAATGCAACTGTGGCGCCGCATGGCTGCAAAATCGTAAGATTATCGAAATAAAATAGGTAATTAGTTAAATATCAATGAGAAATAATTTGTATTCTGCCATGGCTACAGCCATGGCAGGCTTGAGCCTCGTCTCTGCCCCTACGGCTGTCGCCGCCGAATTGAGTTCGCCCAACGGTGTCGTGACGGTACACGCCGATGTGATTGACGGTGTGCCTACCTATAGTGTCGACTATAAAGGAAAGGCTGTGATCAAACCCTCGACTCTCGGTCTTGAACTCGCCGACGGCCCTGATATGACCGCTGGCTTCAAGCTCATCGAAACCCGGACTTCAAGTTTTGACGAAACCTGGCACCCTGTATGGGGCGAAAACAGCTCGATCAGAAACAACTACAACGAGTTGCTCCTTCGCCTCGACCAGCCCGGAGACTATCGAAAGATGGACATACGCTTCAGAGTGTATGACGACGGTGTGGGTTTCCGCTATGAATTTCCGCAGGAAGGCGTACTGACATACTTCATCATCAAGGAAGAGAAAACTCAGTTTGCCATGGCCGGCGACCATACCGCATGGTGGATAGCCGGCGACTATGATACCCAGGAGTATGACTATACCGAATGCCGGCTGTCTGAAATCCGTGGCAAGATGAAAGAAGCTATTTCCAGCAATGCCTCCCAGACCCAGTTTTCGCCCACCGGCGTGCAGACATCGCTCCAGATGAAAACCGACGACGGTCTGTATATCAACCTGCATGAGGCAGCGCTTGTCGACTACTCCTGCATGCACCTCGAACTCGACGACAAGAACCTGGTGTTTACTTCGTGGCTTACTCCCGATGCACAGGGAAACAAAGGACATCATCAGGTTCCGTGCCATACCCCCTGGCGCACCGTGATGGTAAGCGATGATGCACGCGACATGCTTTCGTCGAATCTGATTCTGAACCTCAACGACCCCTGTGCTTACGAAGACACATCCTGGATCAAGCCGGTGAAATATATCGGCGTGTGGTGGGAGATGATTGGCGGCGGCAAGCAATGGTCATATACACACGACCTGCCGTCAGTAAAAATCGGCAGCCTTGACTATAGCACTACCAAGCCTCACGGACTGCATCCGGCAAACAACGACAATGTAAAGAAGTATATCGACTTCGCCGCCGAACACGGTTTCGACCAGGTTCTTGTCGAGGGCTGGAATGTAGGATGGGAAGACTGGTTCGGCCACTCCAAGGATTATGTCTTCGACTTTGTCACTCCCTATCCGGATTTCGACATAAAAATGCTCAATGAATACGCGCATTCCAAGGGCGTGAAACTCATGATGCATCATGAGACATCCGCCTCGATACGCAATTATGAGCGGCACATGGAGAAGGCTTATTCTCTGATGGACAAATATGGCTACAACGCTGTCAAGAGCGGATATGTCGGCAATATGATTCCGCGCGGAGAACATCATTACGGTCAGTGGCTCGTAAACCACTATCTGTATGCTGTGACCGAAGCCGCCCGACATCATATCATGGTGAATGCCCACGAGGCTGTTCGGCCGACAGGCCTTTGCCGCACCTATCCGAATCTTATCGGCAACGAAAGTGCAAGAGGTACCGAATACGAATCGTTTGCAGGCAATAAGCCCTCGCATACTACCGTACTGCCTTTTACACGTCTGCAGGGCGGTCCGATGGACTATACCCCGGGCATTTTTGAAATGGACATGAAGAAAATCAATCCCGAAAGCCAGGGATATGTCAACAGCACTCTTGCCCGACAGCTCGCCCTGTATGTCACAATGTACAGCCCGCTGCAGATGGCTGCCGATGTGCCGGAGGTCTATAACCGCTACCTCGACGCTTTTCAGTTTATAAAGGATGTGGCTGTGGACTGGGATGAAAGCCGCTATCTTGAGGCGGAGCCGGGACGTTATATCGTGGCTGCCCGCAAGGCCAAGGGTGGCGATGACTGGTATATCGGTTGTACAGCCGGTGAAAACGGTCATGAGTCGACTCTGTCATTCGATTTTCTTGATAAGGACAAGAAATATGAAGCCATCATATACGCCGATGCCGCTGATGCCCACTATAAGACAAATCCGCAGGCTTATACCATTGTCAAGAAAAAGGTAAGCAACAAGACAAAACTTAAAATGAAGGCAGCCCCCGGCGGAGGATATGCTATTTCGGTGAAACCACTCTAAAATCTATATACTCTAAAACCTATATTATGTTAAAATTCAAGCAATGCATTTTTGCATTTTTATTGGTCGCATCGGCAGTATGCGCCAAAGCAGACCGTCTGTGGAT
>CAMWUD010000072.1 GCA_947177365.1 uncultured Porphyromonadaceae bacterium
AGTAGGTAACCGCCTCTTAAGCGCCTTTCAGAGCAATCTGAGAGGCGCTTTTTTTGCACTCCGAGAACTCTGAGAACTCTGAGAACTCCGAGAACTCCGAGAACTCCGAGAACTCTGAGAACTCAGAGAACTCCGAGAACTCCGAGCGCTCAAACCATCAGGTGACAAGCAATTTATTCGAGATGTAAAAAAATTGTTTGTAGTTAAGGAATTTTATGTTTATCTTTGCAAAACGAAAGTTACACAGCGTTTTACGCTGTTGTGCTTTAGGGATTTTACTAAATCAACATCTTTTCTATTCGGATGACACGCAACACACACGCAAAGCTCCGACTGGAAACACATACAATCGACACCTAACATACACAGCGGTCATGTGTTTTGGTCCATGACCGATATAATTTTAGTAATTTGCTATGAACAAATTTATTAGAGCCGCTCTGTTTGCCTTGACAGTAGCGATGAACGGTATCGGCACATACGCCGCTACCGTGGATGATGAAATCACGACGGTAGAACCGTCGTGGATAGAAGTGGATCTGGAATCTGCCGGAACGCTTGGAGTGGAAGTACTCTACAAAGTAGATGTGCTCAACGATGTGGAATACCTGCGCGTGAGCGGCCCGATGAACAGCTCCGACTGGACTTCCGTAAAGAACATGGGCAACCTTAAAAAACTCGATCTCTCAGCTGCAAGCTGCACCGAGGTTCCCGCCAGTCAGTTCTCCGGTCGTAGCGCTTTCAATGAGATTATTCTGCCGGAAGGAGTTACGTCTATAGGAAATTCGGCATTTCAGGGTTCCGGCTTAACTGAGATGACTATTCCTTCTACTGTTTCAGATCTGGGAAATAGGGCTTTCCAGGATTGTAAATCCCTGAAAGTTTTAAACTTTCCGAAACAGTCGAAATTTAGCGTAATTCCACAGGAATTCTGTCGTTCCTGTCCGATAGAGGAGCTTGTTCTGCCCGAGGGTGTGACTACGATTTCTTCTTCTGCGTTCTACTACTGCGAAAACTTGGTTGCGGTTACACTGCCTGAGACCTTGGAATATATAGGAGATAATGCTTTTTATCATGCCTCTGCACTGAACTGTATAGATCTGCCGGATAATCTTGCAACAATAAAATCATATGTTTTTGCATATTCAGGCCTGAAAAAAGTGGTGTTACCGAAGAAACTCACTCGTTTGGATACATATGCTTTTGAATCTTGCAAATCGCTTGAAGAGCTTGAACTCTCAGCAGGCATGTTAGCTTACACTTATAGTTTCCAGTACTGTTATGCCCTTAAAAAGATTATCTCCCCCGCAGCTACGCCTCCCACTGTGGAAGGAACCTTCAGTAGCGTGAACATGTCGCAGGTGACGCTCTGCGTGCCCAGTTTCGCGGTGGTGAACTACAAGCTCGACAGCTTCTGGATGCAGTGCGGTTCTATCGAGGGCGGCATCACTTCCGACTACTGGTATGTGAACAGCGACCTGACCCTCTCAGGCGAGCGCCGCATGGAAGGCACACCCGATGTGACCGTAGGAGCCAACGGACGCTTCACCATAAGCGGTTCATCATCCCAGGCTTTCAATGTACTCGAGTTTAATTCGACATTCGATTACTACAACGACCGTCGTGCTACCCAGCCCGCTCAGATTATCAACAGGTGTGAGGCTGTGACTGCCAACAGACTATCGACTACATTCGACAATCTGCGCTATAACGAATGGCATTTCATCACTGTTCCGCATGAAGTAAAAGTAAGCGAGATTACACACAGCGATGCGGCCGCTCAGTTTGTGTTCCGCTACTACGATGGCGAAAGCCGCGCGGCCAACGGCACCGGCGCAAGCTGGAAGGATGTTGATGCCGATGGAGTACTCCAGCCCGGTATCGGCTATATAATGATGACCGACAAGCAAGGTTCACTGACTTTCCCCGCCACAACTTCAGGTATCGCTGATTTCTTTGCAGTCTCCGACATAACAATCGCTGCCGAACCGTGGGCATCGGAAAACGCAGCCAATGCAGGCTGGAACTATGTGGGCAATCCCTATCCAAGTTTCTACGACCTCTACTATACCGGTCTGGTTTGTCCGGTGACAGTGCGCACCGGCGGAAACAACTACACCGCCTACTCGCTTATCGACGACAATGTGGTGCTATATCCCTATCAGGCCTTCTTCTTCCAGAACAGCGGCGATGAGGGTACTCTGACCTTCCCGTTGCAGGGACGCCAGTTTACTACAGAGATTGCCCGTCCGGCTTTGTCACCCGCCATCACAGGCGATGCCGCACGCAGCCTGTTCAACTTCGAACTTCGCGCAGGTGAGAAATCGGACCGCACCCGCGTGGTGCTGAACGCCGCGGCTTCCGAGATATACGAGGCACAGCGCGATGCCGCCAAATTCTTCAGCGAAGACCCCGCCAATCCTCAGCTCTGGACAGTCAATGCCCATGGCGATGCACTTGCTATCAACGAGCGGGCCGACAACGGCAGCAGCGTGGCTCTTGGTCTGTATCTGCCCGAGGCCGGGGAGTATACCCTGGCTCTGACACGTTGCGACGGACTCGCAGCCATCTATGACGCACAGAGCGGACAGACCTCCGAAATCACGGTAGACAAACCCTATGTTTTCAGAGCATCCGAAGCCGGCAGTGTAGAGCGCCGCTTCTCGCTTGTACTCAATCCCGGCGAGACCACCGCAGTGAGTGGAGTTGCCGTGGACCGCATCGCCGACATCCGGGTCAACGGCAGGGAAATAAGCGCTGATGCTGATTTCACCGTATTCACAGCCGACGGACGCGTGGTTGCAACTGCCGCAGCAGGCTGCACTGTCGAACTGCTGCCCGGCGCATATATCGTAAATGCTGCTGGCACCTCGACCAAATGCGTGGTTAAAGCCGGCTCTAAGTAAGACGGAAGAATATGCGTATAATCAGAATATTTAGTATAATCGCGGCCATTGCGGCCGCACTGGCTCTGTCGGCCTATAATCCGCAGAACCCGTCCGAACCGGGCGAGGTGTCTGTGCAGGTGCAGGTAGTGCCGGAAGGCTCTGCGCACATCAGCATGAGCAACAGTGGGCGCGGTCTGCCCGGCACCGCTGTCACTCTTACCGCCTCCGCCTACAATAATTATCGCTTCGTGAGGTGGGAGAGCGTCGATGGCGAGCTGCTTTCGGAAGTCAACAGATTCCAGTACGTGCTGCCACTGACCGATTCGCGGGTGGTGGCCAGGATGGAATATGTGCCTGCGTCGCCCGGCGAGCCCGAGGTGCCGACAGCTTATGCCGATGTCACGACTGAAGTCGTACCGCCTCAGGCCGGAAGCATCAACGGAGGAGGCAGGTATGCAGTAGGCTCGACTGTGTCTATGCGTGCCGGAGCCTTCAGCAACTATCGCTTCGAAAACTGGACAATCGACGGAGAAGTCTACAGTACTGAGACTACAATAATGCTCACTGTACCGGAAAGCGGACTCCACGTGAAGGCCAACTATAGCTATGTGCCCGGCAGTCCGGGCGAACCGGAGAGTGTCGCCCGCAAATACCGTCTGAATCTGGCGTCGAATCCGTCCGAAACAGTCTCGTTCAACCAGGCCTCCGGCAACAGCTTCGCAGCCGGCGAGCAGGTATATCTGAAGGCTTCGCCTCATTACAACTATGTGTTTGAGCGCTGGACCGATGCCGAAGGAACATTGTTGTCGGAGTCGCCGACATTCTACTATGTGATGCCGGCTTCGGATGCAAGTGTCATGGCTCATGCACGCTATGCTCCCGGCAGTCCGGCAGAGCCGTCCGAACCTACGGTGAAGCGTAACGTGATTTACGGTTCGCGCTGCACTCAGGTTGCAGGCACGGCATTCGACTACGAAATCAGCATGGACAATATCGACGAAGGCACAGGCATAAGCGTGGACTTCGTCTGCCCGCAGGGGTACAGCCTTGCCGGAGTCGAACCCGGCGAAAGGGCGGCCCTACATACCCTGAGCTGCGAAAACATAAGTGCCGGAAGCTACCGTCTGTCGCTGCGTGGAACCGAAGCCATCAAGGGAGCCGGCGGAGTGGTGTTGCGTCTGCATCTCGAAGCGGGCAATCAGGCTCCGGAAGCAGGCGAGACAGTGGCTGTGAAACTGTCGAAGGGCGTGCTTGTAAAAGCCGATGCCTCACAGATAGCGGTCGATGCCGTCAGCGGCATGGTGCAGATTGTAGCCGCGCCTGACGTCATACCCGATGGCCCGGACTTCACGCTGAGTGCTGTTGCCACCGATGCCACATCTGTAAATCCCGGCGATACCATCGACATACGCTGGACAGTTGCCAACGAGGGAACGGCCCCGGCCTACGGCGGCTGGACCGAAAACCTCTGGCTTGTTGATGCCGATGGAAAGCGAGCCGCATTAGGCACAGTGTATTACGACACATCCATGATGGCTGTGGGCGACCGAATCAGCCGCAATGTCAGTCTGGCAATTCCTCAGTTGCCGGGAATCGACGGCAATCTCGGCATAGCTGTTTCGCTGACAGCCGCGCCCGAGGCCGGCGAGCACAGCAGCCGCCAGCAGAACAACAGTGGCGCTACCGCAGGCTATCCGCTGACTCTTGCCAGAACTCTCATGCTGCAGATTCCGGAAACAGCCACAGAAGGCAGCGAACACAATGTCCGCTGCCGTATAGCCCGGTCCGGCTCGTGGTCGCAGAGCGAAACCTTCCGTCTGGCACTTTCACCATCAGATCAGCGAATAGGCCTTCCGGAGCAAGTGACCATAGCCCGCGACCAGTCGGCTGCTTACTTCCAGCTGAATATTGCCGACAACGATATACTCGATGAAAATTCTGTCTACACCGTCACCGCCTCAGGCAACGGCTATACGCCTGTATCCTCGTCCATTACGGTAGTCGACAACGAATTTCCTGAAATCGGCATAGAGGCTTCGGTCACAGAAATCACCGAAGGCGAACAGTTCGAGCTGAGGCTGACGCTGCCTGTGGCCGCTCAGGAAGATGTCGAGATAAGTCTGTCGAGCGATGCGCCGACCCGTTTGAAAATGCCGTCGACCGTGCTGATTGCCAAAGCCACTAGCGAGGCCAGCGTCGCAGCCACCCCCATCGACAACAACCACCTCGACCACTGCACCGATATAACCATACGCGCCACAGCGGCGCACTATCAAGCCGGAGAGACATTCATCCTGCTGGCGGACAACGATATGCCGGTGCTGGATATGGACATAGCTCCGCGCGAAGTGAGTGAAGGAGCCGGACCTATGGCCATACGCTGCTGCCTACGCCGACTGTCGAACATCGACAAGACAATCACCGTACTGCTCTCCGACGACAGTTCCAATGGTCTTACATACACCCGCCAGCGTATCACTCTTGAAGCCGGTGTCGAACAGGTCGACTTCAGTATCGGAGTCGCCGACAATGACCGCGTCGACGGGGACCGAACTGTCACCATAAGTGCGGCAGTCTTTCTGTCGGGCTGCTCCTGTTCAGCATCGGGTCGAAACGGCGGAACAGTCAGCCGAACAGTCACGATAATCGACAACGACGGGCCGTCGTTGTCGATGGCGGCCTCCAGGTCGACCCTGCGCAAAGACAGTCGCACAACCGAACTGACCATATCGCGCAACACACCTGTGACTTCCGCCCAGGAAGTACGGTTGAGCGCGGATACCGAGGGAATACTCTCGATGCCCGAGCTTGTGGTGATTCCGGCCGGAAAGAAAGAAGTCAGGGTTCCGGTAGAGGCTCTTGACGGCGCATTCCACGGTGAAGAGATGACAGTGAGTGTCAATGCCTCTGCCAACGGCTTCTCCAAAGGCATATGTCTGCTGCTGATTTCCGACCGTACACTTCCTGACGCCGTGCCCGGTGCCATAAGCCTTGACAGCTATGAGGTGATGCCGGGCGGTGATATCAGAGTATCGGCAGAAATCCGCAACGACGGCAACGCTCTGATGCCCGATGCGGCGACAGTCGACTTTTTCATCAGCGGCCAGAACACATTCACAGCCACCGCCATGACTTCGGCGCCGATTGCCCCCGCCGGCAAGGCTACGGTGACTGCAGTGATAAAGGCTCCGTCAGTGCCGGGTCGATACGGACTCACGGCGCGTGTCAACGATGCTGTGACCTTCGCCGAACTCACCGCCGCCAACAATGCGTCAGAGACAGTATGGTTTACAGTGCTGTCGCCGTTCATGGGAAGTGCCGCCACCGACCGCAGTGTATATAACACCGGCGATGAAGTCACTATCACAGGCCGTACCCCTTCATACAGCGGTGAGGTCGAAGTCTACGTCACAGACGGAAGCATACGGGAGGCGATTGCTGCCACAGCCGAAGCCGACGGCAGCTTCTCGGTGAAGTGGACTCCACGCAGCGGCGGCGCATATGCTGCCGGAGTGTGTGTTCCCGGTGAGAAAAAGACCGATGCCATGTGTGAATTCGATGTCAGAGGCCTAAAGTTTGCCGAAAGCTCCTACATCACTTTCGACATGACCTGCGGCGACAGCCGGACTGTGAACCTGACCGTACGCAACATGTCGCCTGTGGCGCTCGAGAATATATCACTCACAGCAGCGGATGTACCCGACAACTGCCGTGTCACCATCGGCGACCCTGTGTCAATCGACGCCTATTCGTCGGCGGAGATTCCGCTTACTGTCGAGGCGCTCGAAGTATCGCCCGGCAGCGACTGGCAGACCTTCCGCCTGACCGTCAGCGACGGCGACGGACTTGCCGACACCAAGACTATGTATTATTATGGCCGCAGTGCGCGTGCATCGCTGTTGTCATCGGTCAGCTCTATCAATACAAGCATGACCATGGGCCAGACGCGGACATACTCGTTTGTGATAGCCAACAACGGCAAGGCCGCCACAGGCGACATCACTCTGTCGCTGCCGGCGTTCATGCGCATGCAGACCGCCGCCACCCTGCCTTCGCTCGAACATGGCGAAAAGGCCGAGGTCGTCCTTTCGATGACACCCTCGCCCGAAATGCAGCTCAATGTGCCGGTAAGCGGCCAGATAGGAGTGAACTGTGCCTATGGCGACGGACTGGCCATACCCTATAGCGTGGAGCCGGTATCCGATGCCACCGGACGGCTGGTGGTGGATGCCCGCGACGAGTACACTTTCTATACCGAGGAAGCCCCGCATGTGGCAGGTGCCGATGTGATGGTGTCGCATCCGGTCACCGGACGTATGATAGAAAAGGGCAAGACCGGCGAAGATGGTGTCTGGGCCTGCGAGCTCCCGGCCGGATATTATAAGATAGACGTCTCGGCCGATCGCCACAGCTCCTGGTCGGGGACACTCGAGATAGCCGCCGGACGCGACAACGATGTGCCTGTGTTCTTAGGCTTCAATGCCATCAGCTACAGCTGGACGGTAGAAGAGACCACCGTCGACGACACATATGAAATCGTCAACACCGTGGAGTTCGAGACCCGCGTGCCCAAGCCCGTGATTCTGGTCAACTTCCCCGAGCTGACCTACAGCAACCAGATTGCATACATCACAGTCACCAACAAAGGTCTGATCGAGGCCCACAATGTCCATGTACTGGTGCCGGAAAGCGATGCCGCTATCAGTTTCGAACTGCTTGGCGACAATCTATACGAGACACTTGGAGCCGGACAGTCAATCTTTGTGCCGATGCGAGTAAGTGTGCCATACGAAGATCCGGAGCAGAAACTGCGTATGTCGACAAGTTCCTACAGCTATACCGCCGAATATGACGCCTCCGAGGCTGCCGCCTCTTCTGCCGCCGCGCCGGCAATGGCCGCCGCCCGGGCATCGTCGGGAGAGTGCAAGGCACATCCATGCTATGTGCTGGTCGACGACTATGATTGCGACCCTCTGACTGGCGAGCCTATATACAATGGCAAAAAGAAAGCTATCGAAGGAACATACTATACCGGAAACTGTTCAGGACCCGGGCTGCCTGGATTCGGCGGTGGAGGCTGGCGCCCCGGCGGTTCCGGCTGGGGTATAGGTGACAACACTACATATAATCCTCCGCCATCCAGACCGGGCGTCAAGGTGGACAGCGATAAAAACAGCACCTATTTGCCTGACCGTCTGCGCACCATCCTGACCACCGGCTGTCTGAGCAACTGCGAGAAAGCGCTCGCCGATGCTATAAAGGCGTGCTGGGATGCCGTGCAGTCGTGCCGCAACAGAGGCGACTGGGCTGATTTCGACCCTCAGGAGTGTGCCGAAAATCTCATAGATGCCTGTCTGCCCGACGAGCCTGCCGAAACCATGGACCAGGCCATTGACCAGAGTCTCGACTGCGGCAAGAACGCAGCCGGATGTTTCCCGCCGCTGGCTTGTCCGGCCGACGTCTTCGACTGTATCCGCAAGGCATACAAGGCCTTCCAGGAGTGTATGAAGCTCTATAAGCATCTGCATCAGGACCAGGCTCCGGCCCTCAACGGCAAGGCTCCGGCCCTCAACGATGACCAGGCGCTGGAACAGGCCAAGGAGCTGCGGGCCGAAAGCGTCGACCTTATGGCACGCATGTACCTGGCCCGTATCGATAATCTCCGCAATCTGCTCGGCGACGGCAACTGGACTGCAGCCACGATGTCGGATATCGCCGGTATGCTCGACTGGGTACAGCAGCATCGCGATGCGCAAGGCTATATAGCCATGGATGAAAGCCGTCTGCAAGGCAAGCCCGCGACTGTATCGACTGCCACTTACGACAGCTTCCTGGAGCGTATCAACAACTCGGTACGAAGCACACTGGAGGGAACTCCGGCCGACAACGTCATCGATCTGGCGCGCAGTCGGAGCAACCACGATGAAATGCTGGCCGTGGTAGACCGCATCGACGAACTTGGCTATCCCAGCTATGATGCCTTTGCCGATGCTGCGGCAGAGAACTTCAACAAATATCTGGAGATGGGCAAGGAACCCTCGGCAGATGTGTGTGCGTCCATCACGCTGAAATTCACCCAGACTCTGGTGATGACCCGCCAGGCTTTCCGGGGAACATTGTCGATAACTAACGGCAACGACAAGAATGCCATGACCGATATCCGTCTGACTTTGAAGGTGCGCGATGAAGAAGGCAATCTTGCCGGCGAACGCGAATTTGCCATCACGCCTGAGAGCCTCGACGGCTTCGACGGCGAGCTGTCGTTCACCGACGGCTGGTCGCTCAAGGCAGGCGGCACCGGCGAGGCAACTGTGCTGTTTATCCCGTCGCGCCATGCCGCTCCGGTAGAGCCGCGCGTCTACTCTTTCGGCGGTGTACTGTCGTACGTCGACCCGTTTACCGGCAGTGAGGTAAGCCGCGAGCTGTCGCCCATCGACATGACTGTGTCGCCGTCGCCGCTGCTCGACCTCACCTACTTCATGCAACGCGACATCATAGCCGACGACCCGTTGACGGCCGATGTAATCGAGAGCCAGGAGCCGGCTGAGTTCGCTTTGCTTATCGACAACAAAGGCTTCGGTGTCGGACGCAATGTGCGTATCACAACCCGCCAGCCTGAGATTGTCGACAACCGCAAGGGGCTTGCCATCGACTTCGAGATAATCAGCGCCATGCTCAACGGACGCAACTCGGTGCTCGCTCTCGGCGGGGATGTGGCCACAGACTTCGGCGACATAGAACCACAGAGCAGTGTCTACGCTCAGTGGTGGTTCCGCAGCTCGCTCATGGGACATTTCATCGACTACGATGTGAAGGCCACGCAGCTGTCGGCTTATGGAAGCGAAGACATGTCGCTGCTCGACCGTGTAGAGGTGCATGAGCTTATCCACGGTCTGACCCCCGAAGGAGCACCTGAAGCCCGTGCCTTCCTTGTCAATGACATCGACGATGTGGACTGCACGCCCGACATGCTCTATTTCAGCGACGGCAGCGACCAGGCCGAAGTGAGCAAGGCGGCATCGGCCACCTACACCGATATGACCGACAATGTATGCGAGATTTCCGTATCGCCCGGACAAGGTGCCCACTGGACCTACGGTGTGGTGACCGACAGCCAGTTCGCACGGCGCAAGGTGGCATCGGTGGTGCGTCTGAGCGACAATGCCGAGCTGCCCGCCGACAACTTCTGGACCAGCTTTGTGACGCTGCGCAACTCCACGGCTCCGAAATATGAAGACCGCCTCCACTTTGTGGTACGCACCGATGTGGCCGAACGCTATCGTGTCACTTTCCAGCCAAGACCTCAGCCGGAACTTGCCGTAGCTGCCGTCAACGGTGTGCCCGACGAGAAGACCGTGCTGCGCAGTCCGCTGGAGAAAGTGAGCGTGCGTTTCAACAAGGCTAT
>CAMWUD010000073.1 GCA_947177365.1 uncultured Porphyromonadaceae bacterium
CATGCCGCCCACATACACCTTCGAGCCATCCAGCGCCACTTGTACGAAGTATCCGCCGTCGTCTGTGAGCGCCGCCCACTTTTCAGCCGCAAGATTCGACGGCATCTCCATCGGTGTGTCTGTCACCGGCGACAGACTCAGTTCGCCGTCGCCATAGCCTGTCCAGTAGTACGACTGGTTTTCGTCGTAATACTCACAGAGTCCCATGATCATGTCGGGATTGTCGGCAACATATTTTCCATCGACAAGATTGAGCTTCATGGAGTCGTGGTAGTAGTACTGCAGTACTTCTTCCCCGTCGCCGTCTTTTTCAAATGCGTATGTCACCGGCACCATGCAGAAATCGTATACATTGCCTTCGTAGTATTCTTTATACACCATCTGACCGGCAGGAATAGTGATGTTGCCATCGGCGTCTTTTTCGCCTTTGACCCATGAATCCAGCGGGAACTGGCTTGTCACTATATTCAGATAGACAGCATCGCCTGCATCTACCATCTGCTGTACGCATCCCTTGACTTCTACCATGATTAGATAGCCGAAGAAGTCGTAATATCCCATACAGTTGCGCGACCAGTCGGTAAGAGTTCCTTCCGGTGTCTCGCTTATTATCTCATTGGTCGGGACCGGCAGTTTTGCAGCCACAGCCGCACCGGGTGCCCTGCGCAGCGCGTTCGCCTGACTCCGGTCGGATGTCTGCGGCGATTTCAGCAGGGTATGCCCTGTCTGGCGGAGTTTTTCGATTTGTGACTTCTCAGCGGCCGATGGCTCGTTATGACCTAAAAGTGTAGTACTGCGATGAGTCTGAGCCGACATGACAGCCGGAGAAGCGGCTGCGGAGATTGACAGCAACAGAGATGAAGCGAACAGAGTAAAATTTCTCATATGAATCTAAAATTTGGTTTTTCTTAAACGCCGGTTTTTGAAGCATACTGTGGCATTTTATAATTAAAACCCATTCAACAATAACAAAGCGCCAATAGCACTCCTCTGCAAAATTAGAAATAATATTTGTTTATTCAAAATTTTTTGGAAAATTTTTCTTAAATATTTTTCCGCAAGCCTACACCATTCCACATTCAAGACCTAATTAACACCATTTTACACAATATCCTGCTTAAGATTTTTTACAGCACAGAGAACAGAATGGAGGCAAGGATGCCTCCACTCCGGCGGGGCGCTAAAAAACCCGTTTGCATAAATCAGAATTTCTGACTAACTTTGCAAGACATGGAATACCCACGCATAATACATCTGAAAAAAATTCCCGATGCCCGTGGCAACCTTACAGCCATAGAGCAGAACAGCGATGTGCCCTTCGCAATCCGTCGCGTTTACTGGATTTTCGATGTCCCCGGCGGAGAACGTCGCGGGGGACATGCCTACCGCAAGGCCGAAGAACTGATAATAGCATTGAGCGGAAGCTTCGATGTGATTGTCGACAACGGACGCGAACGCGACTCTTTCAGTCTCAACCGCTCCTACTTCGGACTGTATGTCCCCGCCGGAAAATGGCGAGAACTCAGCAATTTCAGCACCAACTCCATCGCCCTCATCCTGTCGTCGACCGACTACGACGAGGACGACTACATACGCGATTATGATGAATTCGAATCATATGCCGATGAAAATTGACAGTACCGTCGACGACGCGCGCATCATTACCCTCGATCCGCACCACAGCGACCGCAAAGGCGATCTCTGTGTGGTGGAAAACATGCGCACTGTGCCATTTTCGGTCGAAAGAGTGTTTTATATATATGACGTGCCGGCAGGCGCCGACCGGGGTGAGCATTCGCACATCCGCGACCATCAACTGGTAGTGGCTGTAAGCGGCAGTTTCGCCGTAAAAGTCGATGACGGACGCAACAGCCGTGTCTTTCACCTCAAACGCCCCTTCGAGATGCTGCACATACCGCCCGGACTATGGGTCCGGCTGTACGACTTCTCGTCGGGTTCGGTCGCACTGGTAATGTGCCGCTACGGCTACGACAAAGACGATTATATAAAATCCTATTCTGAATTTCTGAAACTGAAGACATGAAACGCATCATCATAAGCCTCATCGCCGCCGCATCGGTATTCGGGCTCAAGGCAGCCGACCCGATGCTGACAGCCTACAGCGCATCGCAGTGCGAAGGTTCGCTCACCCCTTATCCGACAGAAATCAATCCGGCCGTATATCCCGACTCCCTGGTGCCGGTGTTCATCAACCATGTCGGACGGCACGGAGCCAGATACCCGGCCTCCGCGGCCAACTGCCACGCCTTGCGGAAAGCTCTTGAACGGGCCGACTCCGCAGGCACCATCACCCCCGCCGGACGCAAACTGCGCCAGCTCAACGAGCAGGTAATCACCCTGGGCACCGATCGCTGGGGAGCACTCGACTCGCTCGGCATGGCCGAACAGCGAGCCATCGCCACACGCATGTTCTACAACTTCGGCGAAGCCTTCTCCGGCGGCACAGTCAACGCCATTTCAAGCTATTCGCCACGTGCGATGATGAGCATGTACAGCTTCACCCACCAGCTCGACCGCATGGACAACCGCATCAACTTCGTCACCACCACCGGACGCATGAACTCACCGCTGATGCGTTTCTTCGACCTTGACGAAGACTTTGTCAATTTCCGTAAGAACGGCCCATGGGTCGAGAAATACGATGAATATGTAAGCAGCTACTGCCCGACGACAGCGATCGACAAGGTGCTCGGACGCAATTTCCCCTACTCTTCCGAACGTGAGAAACTGCAGCTTGCGCTGGTCGAATACTATGTCGTTGCCGGATGTTCGGCCATGTCGCTTCCATGCAACACCACCGAATATTTCACGCGCGAAGAATACAACGGTCTATGGAGCTGTTTCAACCTCAGACAATATCTCTGCCGCACAGCCACCACTGTGTCGTCGCTTCCGGCAGATATTGCAGCCGAACTTCTCACAAACCTGATTACCACCACAGAAGACTTCATCGAAGGCAATTCGCCCGCGTCGGTGCAGCTGCGCTTCGGACATGCCGAGACCCTCATGCCTCTGCTGTCGCTGCTCCATCTTCCGGGCTGCTACTATCTGACAAACTATTTCGACACCGTCGCCCAGCACTGGCGCGATTTCGATGTTGTGCCGATGGCCGCCAACCTGCAGATGATTCTGTTCAAGTCGAAAAACAGTGGAAAGTATTACCTCCGTGTTGATCTGAACGAACAGCCGGTGGCACTTATTCCCAACAATTCAGCCAAATATATTCCATGGCCGCAGGCCCGCGAATATATGCTGCGCTGCCTCCCGCTGTAGAGCCTATGCCCAGAACAAATGCGGGGATGTATCAAAAAAATGACACATCCCCGCATTTGTTCTGTCTGTCCGCAATCAGTCGGGCAACAGGCCTTCGGCCTCGGCCTGTTTCTCGGCCTGACAGCCGCAGGCATCACTCTTGATGAGAGTCAGAAGCACTTTGGCCTTTGTCTCGGCATAGACTTCGTGGGGAGTTCCTGCCGACATTGTAAGATAGTCGCCAGCCGAAAGCTGGTTCTTGGTGTCTTCCACCACAAACACCACCTCGCCCTCCAGCACCTGCACCATGGCATCGCCGGGAGCTTTGTGACGGGCGAGCAGACCGCCTTCATCAAAAGCAATGAGTGTCACCTGTCCGTTGTCGTTCTTTACGAGATCAGTGGCCGTCACACGACCCTGCTGATATTCTACCGATGATAAGAGTTTCATAGTCTATAGTTGTTATTTGCTGTTTGCTAATGGAGAAACGCCGTTACAACATCCTTGGTTCTGAATTTTATACAATTTTAAAACAGGTAGGTATCCGCCGTACTGAGAAGAATCACTAATTTTGCAGAAAATTTCAAGCCAAAAGACTATGATAGAGGAAATACTTGAATTCAACCGTCAGTTCGTGGCAAACGACGGCGCGCGTCGTTTCGCCACCGACAAATATCCCGACAAAAAGATAGCCATTGTCACCTGCATGGACACCCGTCTGGTAGAGCTGCTGCCTGCCGCCCTGGGTCTGCGCAACGGCGATGTGAAGATTATCAAAAATGCCGGAGCCACCATAATCAACCCGTTCGACTCTACAATGCGCAGCCTGCTCATAGCCGTATACGAGCTCGGAGTCACCGAAATAATGGTAATAGGCCATACCGACTGCGGCGTACAGGGCATGAATGCCGAAGAAATGCTGCATCTGATGAAAGAACGTGGCGTGAGCCAGGAACATATCACACTGATGGAACACTGCGGCATCAATCTTCGCGAATGGCTGCATGGTTTTGAGGATACCGACGTGGCCGTTCATGAGACTGTCGAGGCCATAGCCCGACATCCGCTCATGCCGTCAGAGGGCATCAACGTGCAGGGCTTCGTGATGGATTCCGTCAGCGGCAAACTGCGCAGAGTCTGACTTCTCAACGGTGCCAGAAACTCGGCACAAAAAGCAGCAGCACTGTAAAAAGTTCCAGACGGCCGATAAGCATCAGTAACGACAGAAGCCATTTGCCGGCGGCAGGCACAAGAGAATAACTGCCGCCGTAGCCTGTCACACCCGCTCCCAGCCCGGTATTCGACAGACAACTGAAAGCCGAGAAGAACGAATCGACCGGTGGCAGTCCCATGGCTGTAAGCAGTGTGCCGCCAATGCACACAAGCATCATGTACAGGCACAGAAAGGCTATCACTTTATTGACAAGATCCGGACTCACTACCTTGCCGTTGACTTTCACAGGCCTGATACTGTTGGTGTACACGCAGCGGTATATCTCGTTCCGGCAGTTCTTCACAAGAAAGAGCACACGGTCGAGCTTGGCACCGCCGCTGGTGCTTCCGGCGCAAGCACCGCAGAACATCATCAGGAATGTGAGCGATAGAACAAACGGCCCCCACGCCTCGAAATTGCCTACGGAATATCCGGTGGACGTGATGGTCGACACTATGGCGAAAAGCGGATTCACACAAAGGTCTTCCCAGCTGCGCACCGCGCCGGCACCAATTATGGATATGACAAACAGCACCAGCATCACCGACACCGTACCTATATACACCTTGAATACATCGTTCTTGAGCACCGGTTGCCACTGCCCACTCACAGCCCTGAATATCAGGCCGAAATTCACACCGCCAAGAAACATGAACACCGTAATGACCACCTTGACATATACCGAATGCCAGGCCTCTATACTCTCCTCGGCCGTGGAGAATCCGCCGGTGCTGATGGCGCCGAAGGCATGGCATATGCTCTCGAAGCCCGACATGGGCCCGATCCAGAGCAGCAGTATCAGCAGTACGGTAAGCGCTATATAGATAGTCCACAAACTTTTGGCTGTCTGACTGATACGTGGCCGGAGTTTGTCGTGCGTGATGCCCGTGACCTCGGCATTGAACATCTGCATGCCGCCCGAGTGGTTGAGCATCGGAATCACAGCGAGTGTAAAAAGTATTATACCCATACCTCCGATCCACTGCATCAGGGCGCGCCACATCAATATGCCGTGGCTCATGTGGGAGATTGAATCAAGCACAGAGGCTCCGGTAGTGGTAAAGCCCGACATCGCCTCGAAAAACGCGTCGGTCACACTGATCGGTGTGGTACAGTATATAAACGGCAGCATGCCGAAGATAGAGAAGACCACCCAGACCATAGCAGTAAGCAGGAAACCCTCGCGCTTGCCCATGTGGTTGTGCGACGGTTTGATCAGCCGTGTCAGTCCAAGTCCCGCGACAAGCGTCAGGGCGCAGGTTCCGGCAAAGCACATCCAGTCTTCCTCTTCATAGCAGAGACATGTCGCCAGAGGCACGAGCATGAAGAGTGTCTCGATGAGCAGCAGCCAGCCTACCACACGCAGCAGTACCGGGACATTGATATTATATCGTTCGATGCGGCGCATTGTCATGAAAATAAGCGTTCGACCTTACGTATGGCACCGGCCAGACAGAACGTAAGCACATGGTCGCCGGGCTGTATGCGTGTCATACCGCTGATGAGCATTCCACGTCCGTCGCGAATGAGGCCTCCGAGCGTGATGTCACGTGGCAGGCGCAGGTCTTTCACGGGCGCCTTTGTCAGCTTCGAGCCTTCCTTTACCTCAAGCTCGGCCACTTCGGCATCAGCCAGGGCAAGACAGCGGGCATTTGAGGCGTCGCTGTCGATCATCATCTGGAATATGGTACTCGACGACAGCAGCTTTTTGTTGATTATTGTGCCTATGTTCAGACCTTCGGCCTGCGATATGAACTGTATGTTCTCGACCTCGGCCACAGTCTTTTTTATACCCAGTTCCTTGGCGGTAAGGCAGGTAAGGATATTGGTCTCGCTGCTGGCCGTCAGCGATATGAATGCGTCCATCTCGTCAATGCCGGCATCGGCCAGAGTGTCGATGTCACGTCCGTCGCCATAGATTATGTCGCAGTCGGGACAGATTTGCGGAAGCTTGCGGCAGCGTTCGAGATCGTTGTCTATGATAGTAAGGCGGAATTTATCCTCCATCATGTTGGCCAGACGCACTGCAATCTTGCTGCCTCCCATCACCAGCACGCGCCGTATCTTCTGGTTGACCTTTCCGGTCAGTTCCAGCAGTTCATCGATATACTCGCGTTTGGTGGTGATATAGAGAATGTCGTCTTCCTGCATGGTGTCGAAACCGCCGGGGATGATAGTCTCGTGGTTACGCCGTATGGCCGATATGTGGAAGTGGTGGCTCAGTGTGGCGAGATCTTTCAGCTGCATGCCGCAGAAGCGCGCCTTCGAGCGCAGTCTTACCCCCACAAGGATGATTTCGCCGTCGTAAAGTTCGAACCAGTTGCGTGCCCATGAGTGCCGCAGAGCCGTGATTATTTCGGCTGCGGCAAGATACTCCGGATATATCACCCTGTCGATGCCTATACGCTTTACAAAATCGCTGTTCCGCGGATCCATGTATTCGTAGCTGTCGATGCGGGCCACTGTGCGCTTCGCGCCGAACGACTTGGCCATGGCGCATGCCACGGTGTTGTCGGTCTCATATGGTGTCACGGCTATGAACAGGTCGCAGGTTCCGACATTGGCCTCGCGGAGTGTGGCGAAGGATGTCGGGTTTCCGGCAACCGTCAGCAGATTGTAATTAGCGTCGAGTACCGAGAGTTTATCGGAATCCCGGTCGATCAGTGTGATGTCCTGGTCTTCGGTCGACAGCAGTTTGGCAAGATGTGAGCCCACTTCTCCGGCTCCGGCTATGACAATCTTCATAATCAGGACTTTTGGTTGACAATAGCCCGGCATATCGCACCGGCATCTATCCCGCAGATTTCGCGCAGCTGTGCCGGTGTGCCCTGGGTGATGAAGCTGTCGGGCAGTCCCAGACGGCTTACCGGCACATGTCCGAATCCGTTGTCGGCAAGCCATTCGAGCACGGCGCTTCCGAATCCTCCCTGCCGGCATCCGTCCTCAACGGTGACTATGCGGCTGTGACGCGAAAGTGCCTCACGCAGCAAAGCTCCATCGAGCGGCTTGAGCCATAGCATATCGTAAAGCGAGGCTTTCACGCCATGCTTTTCGGCGGCCATGCGCACGCCTTCGGCTGCTTCTGTCACACCAATCGAAAGCACCGCCACATCCGAATCGCCCTCGGCCAGCTTCCGGCCTTTGCCGGGTGTCAGGGGAGCCATCGGCGGGAACGGCGGCACATTCCGTCCGGCGCCACGCGGATAGCGTATGGCCAGCGGGCCGTGTTTGACGGTGGCTGCCGTGTATATCATGTCGCGCAGCGTCTGTTCGTCGGACGGAGCGCCCACGGTCATATTGGGTATGGAGCGCAGATAACTCAGGTCGAAGGCTCCATGATGCGTCGGGCCGTCTTCGCCTACAAGGCCGGCACGGTCGATGCAGAAGGTCACAGGCAGATTCTGTATGGCCACATCGTGTATTATATGGTCATAGGCGCGCTGCAGGAAACTTGAGTATATCGCCACAAAGGGTTTCATGCCGTCTTTGGCAAGACCGCCGGCGAAGGTCACGGCATGTCCTTCCGATATGCCTACGTCGAATACCCTGTCGGGCATTTCCGCCTGCATCACCGACATGGACGTACCGGAAAGCATGGCTGCCGTTATGCCTGTAATCCCGGCATCGTGCCGTGCAAGCTCCGTGAGCGCCTGCCCCATGACATCCTGATATTTCATCGGACAGCCGCCGCCCGCCTTCGACTCTGCCCGCTCGCCTGTGGCGGGATTGAATCGCCCGGGGGCATGCCAGTGGGCGGGGTCTTTTTCCGCCGGGGCGTATCCCTTGCCTTTTACCGTGCGCAGATGCAGTATACGGGGGCCTTTCATGTCGCGTATGTCGGTGAGCACACGCACTATGCGGTCAATGTCGTGGCCATCGAAAGGTCCGAAATATCTTATGTTCAGCCCCTCGAATATATTCTGCTGGTGGGCGAGCAGTGATTTCAGACTGTTGTTGAACCGCATTATCGACCCTTTCTGCCTGTCGCTCACCATACCCATGCGCCGCAGTCCGCGGTACAGCTTGTAACGAAGGTCGTTATAGCCCTTCGAGGCTGTCAGATGCGCCATGTACGAATTGAGCGAGCCGACATTCGAGTCGATGCTCATATCATTGTCGTTTAGGATTATAAGCAGATTATTCGGGGTATTGGCGGCATTATTTATGCCTTCGAACGCAAGGCCGCCGCTGATGGAGGCGTCGCCTATCACCGCCACGACATTGCGCCGCGGGTTGTCTTTCTGCAACTCGCTGGCCACGGCCATGCCCAGAGCGGCAGAGATGGAATTCGAAGCATGCCCGGCCGAGAACGTATCGTACTGACTTTCGGCCGGATTGGGGAATCCGCTTATGCCGCCGAGTTTGCGGTTGCCCTTGAAGGCCTCGCGACGCCCTGTAAGCAGTTTATGGCCGTATGCCTGATGTCCTACATCCCATACGATGCGGTCATACGGAGTATTGAACACATAATGCAGGGCCACGGTAAGCTCCACCGCGCCCATGCTTGAGGCAAAATGTCCGGGATTGTTCGACAGCTCGGATATAAGGTAATTTCTGATTTCAGAACAGAGTTGTGGCAACTGCTCCTTCGACAGGCGCCTGAGGTCTTCCGGCGAGTCTATGGCCGGAAGCAATGGTGTCGTCGTGCCGGAAGGACTATTGTTTTCCATCGTTTCCCAAGTATTTCTTATACATCGGCACGAACACAATTATGCCCGACGCCACTATAACAAAGGCTTGGTACAGAGTAAATTTCTCTGTACGCAGCAGGATGGCGGCAACGAGTGCCAGCCATATCACTCCAAGAATCGCGAAGCGTATGATGATGCCTGTGCGGCTTTGGTCGTTTTTATTCATCAGCACAAAATTACGCAAATTCAGCCAATACTCAAAATAATTTCGTGCTTTTTCGCAGGTCAGCGGCTACCGGAGAATATGGCGTTGACGCGTGCCGGCGACGCGCCGAGTTCGATTGCACGCTTTGCATCGGCATGCGCCTCGTCGAGTCGGTAGCGTGCATGGTTCAGCCGGGCCCGGTAGTAGTAGAGTTCCGGATCATGGCTGTAGCGCTTCAGTCCGTCGGCTATCACTTCGGATGCCTCGCTGAGACGGTCGAGGGCAAGCAGGCATCCGGCAAGCGCCGAATAGTATTCGGGCGACGGTATCTCCTTGACAAGCCGGCGTAGATAGTCCAGAGCAAGCTGGTCCTGACGGGTGAGGGAGTATAGTGTGGCAAGTGCGATGGCTGTGTCGATTGAATCTGGGTCGCGGCTCTGAAGCACTGCGAAGTCGGCTTCGGCAATGTCGCGCCTTCCGCCGTAAAGAGCCATCATGCCGTGGTAGTAGCGGGCATCGAGATTGAGCGAGTCGATGCCGAGCACTGTCGTGAAGTCGTCGAAAGCCCGGCGGTCGTCGCCGAGTTTCATCAGCACATGCGCACGGTTCTGAATGGCGGTGGTCATGCGTGGCATGGAGGCAATGAGTTCATCGAGTTTCTTAAGAGCCAGCGAGTCCTGGTCCATATAGCTGTAGACCATGGCCAGATTACTCTGCAACAGTGGGTTCGACTCCCGTTGCGGTCCTACTGACAAAGCATCAAGCAGGCGCTGCGCCGCTTCGGGATAATTGCCATCGGCTATGGCGGCCTCGGCCTCTCCCACCAGTATCACGTAGGGGTCTTCGTCATAGTTTGTCAGCGAGTCGGCTGCGACGGCTCCGGC
>CAMWUD010000074.1 GCA_947177365.1 uncultured Porphyromonadaceae bacterium
GGTGTGCGCGGTCCTCGCACTGGCAGCAGTCGGCATATGTCCATGGGAATTCCACGAAGGCGACATTTGACGAGGCTGTGAGCGTAAGCCCTACCCCTGCGGCCTTGATGGAGCAGATTATCAGTTGAGCTTCGCCGGACTGAAAGGCATCGACCGCGGCCTGCTTTTCGGCGGATGAGTCCTGTCCGGTGACACGCACGGCGTCGGGGAACTGCTTCTGGAGTGCCTTGACAATCTCTCTGAGGGAACAGAATACGATGAGCGGTTTGCCGTTGGCGAGGAAGTTGCGGATGAAGTCGGCGGCCTGTTTCACCTTTCCTTTTGAGGCGAGGGAGCGCAGCGTCATGAACCTGACAAGAGCTTCCATGCGCATCTTGCGGCGGATGTCGCGGTCGGTACACTCAGTATATTCACGCAGATAGGCTGCGAGGTCGGCGGCTGCGAGGTCGTATTCTTCGCGGTTGCTGATGTCGACATGGAGGTCGGTGCGTGATTTGTCGGGGAGCTGTGTGAGGACGGTTTTCTTTTCGCGTCGGATCATGCAGCGGTCGTAGAGTTTATCAGACAGTTCGGAGAGGTTCTCGTTCTCACCATAGTCGGCGAGGAATTTGCCGCGGCCGCCGAAGTCGGACAGCAGCCGCCCCATGATGGCGAGCTGCGCCACAAGGTCGGCGGCATGATTGACTACGGGAGTACCGGAAAGCAGTATTCGCCATTCCTTGCCTTCGACTATGCCGCGTGTGAATATGGTCTGCTGTGCTGAGGGGTCTTTGAGCCGGTGGGATTCGTCCATGATAATGGACTTGAATATGCTGATGTCGCGGTTGAAGACAACGTCTTTGAGGGTGAATGTCTTGCCGCCTTTTATATCCCAGACGAAGAACTTCTTCAGACTCTCGTAGTTGACTATGGCCACATGGAACATGCCCATGCCGAGCAGATATGGCCACGATGTGCGTGTGGCATTGTCGAGCACAAGAGCCTTTTTGTCGGTGAACTTCTCAAATTCTCTCTGCCAGTTGATTTTGAGCGAGGACGGACAGATTACCAGGCAGGGATAGGCTGAGGCTGTATCGACAATGCCGATGCTCTGCAAGGTTTTGCCGAGGCCGGGTTCGTCGCCGATGAGCAGACGTTTTTTCCGCAGGCCGAACAATATGCCTTCGCGCTGGTATTGGTATGGCTCTACCCTGAGGTTGTGTTTTAATGCTGTTGTCATAAAGCGAGGCGCCAATATTGAAATGCTAATTCCAGATACTTATCACGGCCACGGAGATAGACGGGATCTCCGCGGCGTATGCGGGTGGTGAATACGTTGCAGTTGCGTTTGCTGACGGCATAGATGAAATCGCAGTCGGAGTGTGCGATGTCCATGTACCAGGCGCGTGAGCGGTCCCAGTCGAAGAAGTCAACGGCGTCGTCGAATTCTTTCTGTGTGGCGCAGGCTGTGGTCTTGAGGTCTCCGCCGAAGTGGCAGGCCGGCAGCCACCAATCCCATTTGCATCGGGTGTCGAGCCGGAATTGAAAGCCGCCGTAGTCGAACAGTTGAGCCTTGTTGACCATGCAGCGCTGTGTTTCGGCTTCTGCCAGCACTTTAGTGAGAAAGGGGTCGTGGCGTGCTGTCATGCGCAGAGAGCGGTACATCTCCCGGGCATGGCGAAATTCGTCTTCGCTGTATTGCTCCCCGTCGACTGTCAGCTGATAGTAGTTGACGCGTTCCGGCTCGGTGATAATTGCATCAACGAGGCTACCGAAGCGAAATGCCGCCTCCCTGACACCCGGCGGCATAGTCACCGGGTGGAGGAGGTTTTTCAGCGCCGTGAGGTCGGAGTTGCTGACCTCAGAGCGGCTGTAGTATGCGTCGGGATTCTGGCTCATGGTTATTTGGCTTTTACCTCATCCTCATAGAGGACATCGGATATGAACACCGGGTTGTCTTTGGAGTTGGCGGCGGCGTTGACGAAGTTGATCTGCTTTTTGAATTCCTTGCAGAGTTCGTCGACGGTCTTGGTGCAGCCTTCCTGCGACCACCAGAAGGCGACCACCTTCATTATGTCGTCGGCAGAGTTGATTACGACCTTCTTCCTGACCTGAGTCCGGGGCTGGTATGTGGCCGGGGCTGCTACGGGCTGGCCGAAGAGGCTGTCCATTTCCTTTTTGTCGGCTGCAAGTTGTTTTGCGGCAGCTTCTGTCTTTTCGCGTTCAATACGCTCTGCCTCCTTGCGTGCGGCCTCGGCGCGCTCCTTGACTTCCATGTCGGCCTTGATTCTTGCGGCTTCGTCGGCGGATGCCTTGGCGATGCGTCCGAGTTCTTTTTTCTTGGAGGGCAGGCGGTCAAGAATGTCATCGCGGGTGCTCTGTACTTCAAAGGGGTACTGCTCTCTGAAGCGTGCCGAAAGTCGGGCGAGGACTTCGGACTGTACGGCGCGGCATTCGTCGGGGGTGAGTTCGGCTGGCCGGTGGGCACAGCTGACGATGCTCTGACACCATGTGTCGGGGAGTTCGCAGTGATACTGCGCGACTGCGGCGTGGATGGTGTCGTAGTTGTCGAGGCAGACTGTTTTGTCAAGGTCGGTGAGTTCGTTGACGCTCTTGTTGACGAGTGCGTTGAACTGTCCGACATAGTCGTCTTCGACATCGGCGCGGTAGCGTGCCATGGCGGCGTCTTTTGCCTGACGGGCGGCTTCTTCGCGGCGGCGGCGCTCTTCTTGCTCGTGTTTCTGCCGGGCATAGGCGTTGCGGCAGGCCTGCAGCTGGCCGGGGATGGAGTCGGCCTTGGTCGGGTCGACATCGCTTTCCATGGAGGTGTAGACTTTTCGTATCTGGTCGAAGAGCTGAGTGACCGGAGTGCGGCGGCTGTTCATTTTCCGGACTGTTGCCTTGGCTTTTTCTATGAATACGGCTATGTCTCTGTCGAGCGCGTCTGTCATGCCTTCGCGCTGCGCTCTGAGCAGGAGTGCTGACCCTGCCTGAAGGCAGCGGGTGTGCGACAGCTGGTTTTCCTGATAGGACTGGGGAGCGAGCCGGGCGAGAGTCTGTACGTTTGCCGGCTCGAATATTGTCATTGCATGGTTGTTGTCTGTCATGATGATTTCTGATTTCATTTTGTTGCAAGGTCTGGTTATGGCGTATTGGGTGGCTCTGCCGAGCCGGGTGCAGTAGTGGCCGTTGACTGTGTTGAGTACGAGCGGGCATCCGCTACAGGGCCGGCATGGCGTTTCAGAATCCTTCTTCTTCATCGGCGTTGACTGTCACGCCCTGCGGAGGCTGGTTGTCGCCGAATGGTTCGGGGCGTCCGGGCGAGAGGACTTCGCCGGTCTCCATATCGATGTCCGGGATTCCGTAGATGTCTTCATCGGAGAGCTGCTGGGGTGTGTCGACCTGCTGCGACTGGAATTCGGTGCCACGGCCTACGCGGACTTTGGGATATGACTTGAATGCGTGCTTGATGCACTTGGCCATCAGGAAGCCGGGGTCGATGTGTACCACGCCGTTGGCGTCCATGCCGTAGAGGTCGTTGGCGCGGCCACGGTTCTGCTTCTGGGAGTAACCGGCCAGACGGCACCAGTCTTCGGGGAGCATGACCGAGTAGTCGGGTGTGCCGTCGGCGCGGGTGATGCGCAGGTAGCAGGCCACGATGGTGTGTCCGGTGTGCGGCAGGTTGCAGGTGTAGGAGACTGATTTGCGGCCGTCGATGTCTTTGAATGAGAATTCGTCGTTGTCGTAGACCAGCACGGGCTTGTCGACATGGCGTATCTGACCGGCGCGGGTGCGCATGACCAGCTCGCCGTAGCCGGAGATTGTCAGCACGCAGCGGCCTTCCCAGCGGGCGTTGTCTTTGGTGCCGATGTTGACGTTGCGTCCCATCAGGTATGCCAGTGCGTTGGTGCCGGGTTCGAGGGAGAGGCCGCAGACGGCCAGGTCGATGAATGCCGTGAAGATGCTGAAGGGTGTGGCGCGCTGGAGCTTGCCGCCGTCGTTGTCGCGGAGCGCTTTGTTGAAGTAGATGCTTTCGCGCTGGTAGGCGGCTTCGCCGTTGCCCCAGAGGGTTTCGTAGATTTGGGTGAAGCGTTCACGAACTACGGGATGCTCGATGATGTCGAGCGGGTTGAGCCGGTTGATTTCTTCAACCGTCAGCTGGATGTTGCCCATGATTGTTGGAGTTTTTATTGTTGTCTGAGTTTGTTTGTGTCTCTCTGTGCCGCGCTGATGCGCGGGGATGTGTCGGGGGAGTGTTGTCTGTGTTGTATATGAAGGGGTTGTAAGGGTTATTGACTTACATATGCATGGAGTTTCCATGCACGTCCGCGATGTCAATTTTCTCTCGCAACCTATGGCACCTCACCACGGGCTTGCACGGCTCCTCACCATGCCTTTTGTATCCCGTCGCGACCGTCGGACGGGCTTCTGTAGTGGAGCAGACGGGAGTCGAACCCGAGTCCTCAGCCTTGCGAAGGCTGCGCTCTGCCTCTGAGCTTCTGCCCCAGATGCTCCGCCGCTGTCGGTTTTGTGGACATTATACATGGCGGCGGAGCCAGATTAACCATTACTTACAAGAAATGATATCCTACGGTTTCGCGTCTCTCTTGACGCCGGGGTCCTCACGGATTGCCCAATAAGGGTGAATCAAAGGTTGCGGTTGCTGATTGTCGTTTTCAGATGCAAAGAAAAATGAATCATAGGTTTTCTGACAATCATGCAGTTAACACTAACTCTAAAGCTAATCTTCTTTACCTGTATGTCGTGGGAATCAGAGGTTGCGGTAGCGCTGCAGCAGTCCGGGCCGACGGCTCCAGCGGTCGAACAGCCGGCCTGCGGCTGTGAATGATCCGGCACAGAGTGCCAGTGATATGATGTTGAGGGGAAAGAGGGCGCCGAACATTACGGTCATGCCGAGCATGACGAAGGCGGCGGCGGTGAGCAGTATTACGATGAGGGCTTTCATGTGGCTTGGGTGTTTGAGGTTGGGTGGTTTCAGCATCCGGTGCGGCGCTGCCAGTAGGCGGTGATGTCGCGTCCGGAAAAGAATTTGCGTGTGGAGCCTCGCGGAGTGGAGAAACGGATGCCGCCTTCGCGTATGCTCAGTTTGGCGTGGTCGAGCAGTGTGCCCCGGTCGATTCCTAACAGTTTGGCGGCAACGCCGATGGGGTATCGTCCGTCGGGGTTTACTTTGGGTGGATCGGTGGTCATGTGGCGGTGGATTGCGGGGTTGTTGTCAGAGGGTTTCTTGCACGAGGTCGTAGAGTTCCCAGCGGATGTTCGTCAGGATGTCTCTGGCTTGGTCGGTCTGCGCCATGGCTATCAGTTCGTCGATGTCGCGGTAATCCCAACGTCGGATGCCGGAGGCTTTCTCTATGAGTTTTTTGTCGGTGTCGGGCATGGTTGTATGTATCAAGGTTCAACTCCGGCTGCAACAAGGGCTGCCTCCTCGGCTGCGGAGCCGCACCATGTGTCGAGATATTCGTTGGTGGCCTGCCATGTGTTGTCGTTGCGGTCGTAGCCGCGAGCGGCGCAGAATGCCGACCAGGAGATTTCGCTGCGTTGCGCTTCGATTGCTTTCTGCTGTGCCTTGCAGCCGCTGAGCAGGATGGCCATGACGGCGAGGATGATGGTTGATTTTTTCATGATTGATGTTTGTTTAGATGGCTATTTCAATAAATTCGAGGATGTTGTCTGTACGCATGCTGTTTACCTGCAACTGTGCTGACTTGACTCGGAATGAAGGTAAACCAATCGCGTTTCATCAGTGGATAATTCATTTTAGTCTGGTGATGGTTTGTGTTCCGGTTCTCGTTGAGGTCTGAAAGAGGTATCCTTCCTCTTTGAGTTCGCAACATGTCTTGGTCACATATTTGGGGGTGCATTCGTCAGGAGCAAGGCAGGTTTCCCCTACTCTCATTTCCTTTAGAGCATCGGCCAACGAACTTGTTTTTAGTCTTTTTAGTTCCATAAATTATGCAGTTTGATTACTTTTTTGTAACTTTGAGTGCAAAGGTAATCAAAAATATGTTTTCTACATCATTTTGATGTTTTATTTAATATATTTTAATTTTTTGCGATGTTAAATGTTAATATGTATAAATTATGAGGTCAATACCCTGCATACATATCGGCGCAGAAATCAAGAGTCGATTCGATAAGTCCGGCCTTACTCAAAAAGAGTTTGGTTCAAAAATTGGAATGCCACAGCAGAACGTGAGCAGAGTGTTCAAAGGTGAGAGCATAGACACTAATAAGCTTATCGCAGTAAGCCAAGCATTGAATTTTAATTTCTTTGAACTCTACACAAACGTTAACCATCGTGAGGTACATACTGAGGGAGATAATTCACCTGCCTCAGATAGCGGAAATGCGTCGGTCATTTTCGGTGACGCAGTTCTCGCTGAAAAGATAAAGTCTCTTGAATCCCTAATTGCAGAAAAGGACAAGAGAATAGACGAACTGAAAGAACGGATAGAGGAGCTGAAAGCGAAATGAGATATATCGTATTGACAGTTTATTCCATAGGAATGAGCGCTGCGATTCTTGCGATACTCTATCTTGTAAGTCCATATGTGATAGAATATCCCAAGGCAACAATCGCCATATTAGCATTGGCTATGCTCACTTCGGTAGGAGCTGGTATAAGGTCAATGCTTGAGATGGGTATACTGTGGCCTATGGCTAAAGTAGCGAACGGTATTGGCAGGTTTTTTGTGGCTTGTCCATTTATATTCTTGGTCGCTATGTTGATAGCCGTTACACTTCCATGGCTAAATGGTGTGTCTGGCTTTAATGCATGGCGTTGGTTTTCTTCAATCGGATTCACTCTGTTTAATTTTGAGACCTTCTATTCATTTATCAGTGCAACGCTGCGAATATACAACTGTGAAAGCGAAACAGAAATGAAAGAGTGCAAGAATCAAAAAAGAACAAGAGAAATTAAAGATGACAATGTAAGTATTGGGCTATTTGATCGCTTATTGCTGGCAATCCCGTTTATTCGTCATCTAATGGCTAAAAGAAATATTCGCAAACGTCAGGATGAAAACAAATTGATTGATACTATCAATCGATCATACGGTTATATGAACGCACCGAACATTGTGAAATTATATAATGACGGCAAAGTCGACCAACAGGCAATGTGCAGCCCAGAATATCACAAATATGTTGTTTCACAATGGTTTGGTAAGAAAGCTAAAGATATTGCGGAACAAATTAAGATTGAAAGAGCGAGAGTTAGGAATAATACCGGTTACGACATATATCTTGTTCATGTTCCATCGACAAAAGATATTGGCCAAAGTGATGTAGTCGCGTTTGTTGTTAATCCAGCGAACAAAGCAAATTTCTACACTTGGGAATGGTCTGTCAATAACAACCGTGTAATTTGCTCATTTGAAAATAAATCTCATTTGAATTTTGGTATATGCAACGACAAAGCAGAATTTGTAAAACGCATTGTTGAGCTATCCAATGACTGACTAATAAGCCCAGTCCTCACACTCCTTGCCAGTGAGCAATCTGAAAGCGTTCTCGGTTTGTTCTATTGCATCCCATGCACGATCATATCTGTCAGCGTAATGCTTAAAGAGTTTACGATAAAGGCGGCGATAACGCCAACGGCGGATATATTTTTTAATCTTTTTCATGCGGCAAAAATAATCAACCAACAAATATCACCAACTATAAGTTTTGAATCATGAACGGAGAATACCCATTCAACGAAACAGATCCACTGATGGACGAACTGAAAGACGCAGCTTTCGAATACCTGCTGCTGAATCCCGGCTCCGAGTTCGGAGATTGGCAACAGGATCTGATTGAGCAGTACCCTACCGAGGTGGTGGATGCTCTTGGCTCCAATCCTGACGAGGTGTATGCCGGGCTGGCCGACCTGTGGGAAAGTGATTACAACGACCCCAGAACCGGCATCGAACAGAAGTTCTGCGAGTGGGCAATGTCGTTCGCCAATGAATACGCCACTGGTATCTACTACTTCCACGCCGACGCATGCGACGAGCTGAAACGTCTTGGCAGAAGCATTACATAGGCCACATAGCCGCAATGTTTCACCGATGTTTCACCCGAAGCCAACAACAAATCATAAAACACTGACATACAATACTAAAACTCCAACAATAATCTGCTATGAACGCACTACGCCTCCATATCGCAACGCTCATGCTTCTGGCACTGTCTATCGCGGCACCAGCCAGAGCGGAAGTACATCGTTCCGATTTTGAATCGATTCCAGGGAAATATCCCGATTATAAGCCTGACTACGGATGGCTTCATCTGACATCGCCCGACGGATGGGACGCCTATAGGGCGCGCTTCATTTCACTCGGCAACTTCAATCTCGAACCGATGCCCGATGACTTGAATCATACAGTGCTTGCCATACGAGGAGAAGGTACAATAGCATCGCCACTGCTCGAAAACGGACTCAAAAACCTGTCGTTTCATTATGCTCACTATAACCCGTTTACGTTCAACAACACCAAATATCAGTTCACTGTAGAGCTGGAATTTCCCGGCAGGGACAATGAAAGGCAAACTCTGCTTTCTGTCAGTCAGGTCTATATGGCAAGTAGCGACACTTATTTCAGCCGAGAACTCGACATCTCCGAACCATGCAGGATACTGATTACAAACACGGCGCCGGTGACTAATTACGGCGAACGTGAAGCAGTGGGATTCTGGAACTTCGAATGGGAAGACAACGGATACATCGAACCCACGCTACCTCCCGGCGACAACTATCTCGACTGGTCGCAACCAACCGGTGCATACCGCAACGGTACTGCCATAATGGTGAACGGCAAGCCTGGCTCTTCTCTGAAACTGTATGATACCGACAACAACAGTCTGATTGGCGAAGTTCCGGGTTCCAACGGAGTCATTCCAACGATAGCATATCATCTCAGCGACAACAGCACCTGCCATCTTAAAGCTGTTTCAGAAGCGGACGGACAGTCGACTGTGTCGCTCCATAATTTCGCCACCTCGGCAAGCGGACTCATGCCGGCACCGGCACTTTCTCTTCCCGACGGACTCTATGACCCGGCAACGCCGGCCTACGCAACCGGCATCCCCGGCGAGAATCTTACTATCACCTGCTCCGGCAGTCGTTCAGGCACGCTCGACAGCTTCTCAATACCTTCCGAAGCCGGTCTCGCTCCATGCAGAGCAATCCATCTCCCCGGCGACAACGAAGAATTCCTTACAATTACTCTCACCAGCGACGGATGTGAACCAGTCACTTACCACTATTATCTCAAAAGCGCAGACGCATCTGTAGCGGATACAGAGGCCGACATCAACGACACCTGTGTATACTACGACCTTTTCGGACACCGGCTGCAACAGCGCCCCACCAACGGATTATACATTGAACGCAATGGCCGGACAGCACGCATTGTCCTTATAAAATAAGCAACGACCAATCATAAACAAAACATAAAACACAGAATGAACGCAACGACAAAACTATACGTCGCGCTTCTGCTCCTTGTGACCCTCGCAATTCCCGGGACACATGCAGAAATCCATCACTCCGACTTTGAGACAATCGGCAATACACCATATCGTTCCGCCGATGGATGGCGCTTCACTAATGCAGAAAAGAAAATTCCGTATGACTTCAGTATCGTTGACGAAAACGACTCTCCCATTCCGGAAACAACATGCATGAGCATATTATCGGGAGGCACCGTAACATATAGCGGGAAGAACGGATTCAGACGGATAAGCCTCAACTACTCAAGTGTAGAGAACGGCGATCCAGTACAATTCAAGATTGAAATAAGCCAGAACGATGCTATTGTATATGAGAAGCAACACTATGGACCAACCACAGGATTTTTGTCGGATGAAGATCGCATATCACCAATAGCACAGACTGTAACATTTGAATGTGAGGAAGCCATTGTCGGAGATTATCAACTGTGCATCACAAACAACAACTCAAAGACAAACAAATATGTGGCAGTCGTATTCTGGGACTTCACATGGGAAGATGCAGGAGTGATAGCCACTCCCGATGATGACAATCTGCGGTGGTCGCAGCAGCCGGGCACTTACCGCAACGGCACAGCCGTAATGGTAAACGGCATATCCGGCTCGACCCTCAGACTCTATGACAGCGACAGCAACAGTCTGCTCGGCGAAGTTCTGGGCAACAACGGAGTCATACCCACAATCG
>CAMWUD010000075.1 GCA_947177365.1 uncultured Porphyromonadaceae bacterium
TCATTTATCACTTGTCATTTATCATTTGTCATTAATCATTAATCATTAATCATTTATCATTGGTAACTTGTCATTTATCATTTATCATTTATCATTTGTCATTAATCATTTTCTCAAACGCTTCCCGGCTGGCGTCGCTTGGCATACGCCAGTCGCCGCGAGGCGACAGACAGACACTGCCCACCTTCGGGCCGTCGGGCAGACAGCTGCGCTTGAACTGCTGCGCGAAGAATCGCCGCACAAACACCCCGAGCCACTTGTCGATTGTGGCGGCATCGTAAATGCCCTCGAAAGCATTCAGCGCAAGCAGACGGATACGCGACGAGGCAAAGCCATAGCGGAGCGTATAATAGAGAAAGAAATCATGCAACTCATAGGGGCCTACAAGATCTTCGGTCTTCTGTGCGATATTTCCTTCAGCATCGGCCGGCAGCAGTTCCGGACTCACCGGAGTATCAATGATATCGAGCAAGGTATCGCGGCACAGCTTGTCGTCGCAGGTGTCGGCGAAATATCGAGTCAGATGCCTTACAAGAGTCTTCGGCACTGACGCATTCACACCATACATGCTCATATGGTCACCATTGTAAGTGGCCCATCCGAGAGCGAGTTCGCTCAGGTCGCCGGTACCGAGCACCATTCCGCCGGTACGGTTGGCAAGATCCATCAGAATCTGAGTGCGTTCGCGTGCCTGCGAATTTTCATATGTCACATCGTGCACATCAGGGTCGTGACCTATGTCGCTGAAATGCTGCATCACAGCCTTGGCTATCGGAATCTCGCTGACACTGACACCGAGAGCACGCATCAGAGCGAGGGCATTGTTGTAAGTGCGCCCGGTAGTGCCGAATCCCGGCATCGTCACGCCATGAATTCCCTTGCGGTCGAGCTGCAGCGAGTCGAACGCCCTGACCGCCACCAGCAGAGCCAGCGTACTGTCGAGACCGCCAGATATACCCACCACAAGCGAACGACAACGGGTGAAATCGAGGCGCCGGGCAAGACCGGCCACCTGTATATTGATGATTTCCTCACAGCGCTCTGCCAGATGCTCGGCATCGCTTGGCACAAAAGGCATCGGGTTCACCTTACGCAGAAGGCGCCAATCCTCAGACACAGGCGCGGCTTTCAAAGTGGCGCCGGCCACGGAATATCCGCCGCACGCCTCACGTCGGGCGCAATCGCCGAAGGTGCCTATGTGCATTCTGTCGCGGCGTATAGCCTCTATGTCGATGTCGGCGGCCACATACTGGGCAGTACGTGTCCAGCGTCTGTTTCGAGCCAGCATAGTGCCGTTTTCAGCTATCATGGCTTTGCCATCGAACACCAGATCGGTACTTGACTCACCGTATCCTGCCGATGCGTAGACATAGCCGCAAATAGCCCGTGCCGACTGGCTTTTGACCAAATCCGACAGATAGGCGTACTTGCCGATTAGGTCGTCGGAAGCAGAGAGATTCACCACCACTTCAGCACCGGCCAGAGCCGCCTTGGTGCCGGGCGCGACAGGAGCCCAGAGATCCTCGCAGATTTCAACACCCACTTTCACGCCGCTGCAAACGAACAGCTGACGGCAGCCGAAAGGCACCGCTTCAAATCCGGCATAGTCCACCGGCGACACAGGCTCGTCGGAAGCAGCTGCGAACCAGCGCTTCTCGTAGAATTCGTTGTAGTTCGGCAGATAAGTCTTGGGTACGATGCACAGCACACCGTCGTGCAGCACCACCGCGCAATTATATAGTGAGCCGCCGGCCTCGACAGGCGCACCTACTACTAGCGTCAGGTCGCGTGCTTCGGGACAGCCTGCAAGTTCGGCCACAGCCGCCGATGCCGCATCAAGGAGATTGCGGTTATGGAAAAGATCGGCGCAGGTATAGCCGGTGATGCAGAGCTCGGGCATCACTATCAGATCGACGTCAGGCAGCTCGCGGCGAATGCGGAGCAACAAATCTCTGATGGCCTTGACATTCGCGGCCGGACTGGCGGGAGTCACCGCCGGAACAGCGGCCACCGCCCTGAAAAAACCTTCATTCATATTCAAAAGTCTGATTGCCGCATCAGCCTGCGGCGTATTTTAGATCTGGTAACTATTCAGCTATGTTAAATCGCTGGCAAACATCGTCTTGTAGGGTCGCACCCCGGTGCGTCCGCCCGCCGGCTGTACCAAATCTTGTTGCTGCGGACGCACCGGGGTGCGTCCCTACATTGATAATGAACAGCTTACGGAGATCAAGATAGGTGAATAGTTACTCTGACTGCAAAGTTACGGACTTCTATGCTAATAAAGGCAAAAAATACTGAAAAATGCGTCATGATTCAATAATTTAAGCTAACTTTGTTGTCTGAACGCCGCTCCGCCACGCCAGCGGCAGAGCTATCCACGAAGCATTATGAAACGATACATTATAATTCTTATGATGGCAGTCGCCGCAGTAGCGGCCCATGCCCAGTTCCGCTACGGTCCGGCCGCCGGAGTCACCGTCACCGGCCTCAAGTTCAAACAGGATCTGGTAAGTGTCAGCCAGGCAGTGGGCGGCACAGCCGGCCTGCAGTGCGAGATGATGTTCCCCGGCATAGGATTCGGCATAGACTTCGGTCTGATGTACAACCTGATGGGCGCCAAAGTAAACCTCGGAGAGAAGAAAATGTGGGCAGTCGACGGCTATGGCAACGAGCGCCTTGCCCTGCACTACATCCAGATACCGCTGCACCTGCGTTTCAAATGGACGCGTATGGAAGGTCTTGAAGACTACATAGCCCCCTTCGTATACGGCGGACCGGACTTCACCATCATGGCCGCCCACGGCAACTGCGACGCGATGAAATATGCCGGAGGCGAACTCGGCCTGACCGCCGGTCTGGGTTTCGAGTTGTACCACAACTGGCAGATATCCGCCAGCTATACCTGGGGCATGACCTACGCCATGAAGGCACAGCTTCTCGACAACTGGAGCGCACGCAACCGCGAATGGACCGTGCGTCTGGCCTACTTCTTCTGATTACCGTACAATCTCATCCCACGACGGAATCCCCGGCACAAAACAGTACGAACCGGCTTCGATACGGCAGCAGTAGTGGTGCATTCCGTTGCTTACGATAAGCCATCGCGCACCCATGGCAAGATTATAGCGCGCTATCTGGTCGAACACCTTCTGTGTGACAGCCACGGTAGCGCGTTTGTATTCCACAATCACAAGAGGTCTGAAATCGCGGCCGTAGGCCACAGTGTCGCAGCGTCGGCTCATGCCGTTGAACTTCAGGCTCACCTCATTGGCCATAAGCGACGGCGGGAAACCCTTGCAGCAGACCAGATAATTGACAAAATGCTGGCGCACCCACTCTTCCGGAGTGAGAGCCACCCATCGCCCTCTGAGCGGGTCGAACACCTGCGGACCGCTCCCGCCACGGCGCAGTCTCACATCAAATTCCGGCAGATTTAATCCTTCAAGCATGTATGTTCGGGAAATTTTGCGTAAATTTACACAGATATTTTCAGATTAGCAAATATGGCACTGACATTCGACGCCCTGCGGACCATGCTCTCCGCACGCCAATATAAACCGGTATACCTCCTTCACGGCGAAGAAGGCTTCTATATCGACCGTCTCGTTAGCGATTTCGAGAAGATAATTCCGGAAGACGAGCGAGACTTCAACCTGCATGTCTTCTACGCGCCGCGCGTTGAGCCCGACACCGTGATGAGCGTCTGCCGTCAGGCTCCGTTCGGTGTCGAGCGACAGGTGGTGATACTGAAGGAAGCTCAGGCGCTGAGAGCCGACGAACTCAACAAATACCACAGCTATGTGGAGTCGCCCAATCCGCAGACCATATTCGTGATATGCTGCCGTGGCGAAAAAGCCAAGGGCAAAGACCTCATGGCAGCCAGCAAAAAGCCGCATGTCGAAGTATTCGAAACAAAAAAACTCTGGGACAGCCAGATACGTCCGGAAATCGTGCGCTGTCTCGGAGCCCGCGGACTGCAGGCCGACCAGAAAGCCGTGGAAATGCTGGCCCAGCATATAGGCACTGACCTGAGCCGCCTCTACAACGAAATCGGCAAGCTCGCCGACATACTGCCGCCGCGTGCCAAAGTCACACCCGAAATCATCGAGGAATACATCGGCGTGAGCAAAGACTATAATGTGTTCGAGCTTATCGATGCCTTGGCAGTAAAGGACTCCCGACGTGTATTCACCATCGTGAACGCCTTCAGAAGCAACCCGAAAGCGAATCCTACGATTCCGATGACCTCTTCGCTGTTCACCTACTTCTCCGACCTTATGATTCTGCACTACACGCCCGACAAGAGCGAACGCTCGGTGATGGCGGCGCTGAAACTCAAGGCTGCAGTCCAGGCAAAGCGATACATCGCAGGTCTGCAGAACTACAACGCTTTCAAAGTAATCGAAATCATCCACGCCCTGCGCGATTTCGACTGCCGGGTGAAGGGCAACGGCTCGCGACGCGACGAATACCAGCTCTTCCACGAACTCATGTACCACATACTGACCGCACCGGGCACTCTGCCGGTATGATTGATTTATTCGAAAACGCGCCGGGCAGCTGCATCGTCTGATACAGCTGCCCGGCGCGTTTTCACGAAGAAAGCGTCAGTCGAACGCGCCGTCGACGCTCTCTTCGGCCTGCTCTTCCTCCGGCTCGTAATACTCGCCTCCGCAGAGGTCGACGTCGGTCGGGAAAGTGAATTTCGACTGCTGGCTGTAGGGCAGATTCTTGTCGGCATATACCTTTGTCATGTACTTGCCGTATATAGGCAGAGCCATCGACGCACCTTGACCCTGCGCCATGTTGTTGAAGTGGATATAGCGTTCATCGCCGCCTACCCATACACCCGACACCAGGTCGGGGGTAAAGCCCATGAACCATCCGTCGGCGTTGAAGTTGGTCGTACCGGTCTTGCCGCCGGTCTGAGCGGTGATATTGAACGGCGCGCGGCGCAAGCGGTTACCGGTGCCGCTGTCGACCACATTGAGCAGAATCGACAGAATCTTATAGTATGCCGAACGGCTTATCACCTCGCTGTGGCGAGGGGTGAAAGTACTGATGACATTGCCGTTGTTGTCGGCTATGGCAGTCACGAACACAGGGTCGCTGCGCATGCCGCTGTTGGCGAACGCCGTATAGGCGGTTACCATTTCCTTAATCGACACCTCGCACGGACCGAGCGCGAGCGATTTCACTGCCGGCAGCTGGTTGGTGATGCCGAAGGCATGCATGCGGTCGACAAGCGGCTGTGCGCCGAGTTCGTCGATTAGGCGGGCTGAAATCCAGTTGTTGGAGTTTGTCAGCGCCCATCGCAGGTCCACCATCTCGCCCACACGCGCCTTGCCGGAATTTCGCGGAGCCCAGGGGCGACCGCTTTCATCGTAGAACACCGGCTGGGCATTGAGATACATCGAACACGGAGTCTTGCCCTGCTCCATGGCGTAGGTGTACAGGAAGGGTTTTATGGTCGAACCAATCTGACGGCGTCCGGTCGACACCATGTCGTACTGTAAGAAGCGGAAGTCCGGTCCTCCGACGTATGCCTTCACATATCCGTTGGTCGGGTCCATGCTCATGAATCCGGTACGGAGGAAGGATTTGGTGTAGAGAATGGAGTCGCGCGGAGTCATCACCGTATCGACGGCGCCGTTGTAGCTGAACACGGTCATTTCCACAGTGCGGTCGAACTCCTTTTCGATTTCGCTCTCGCTCTTGCCTGCCAGCTTGCCTACCCTCCAGCGTTCGCTCTGATGCATGGCGTTACGGATGAGATTCTGACGCGCCTTTGCAGAGAGTTCGGCGGTGTTGCTCGTATACGGAGCTGTACTGCTGCCCCGCTTCTCGCGGAAGAACTGCTGCTGGAGAGAGCGCATATGCTCGTCGACAGCCTCCTCGGCGTAACGCTGCATGCGCGAGTCGATGGTGGTGTAGATGCGCAGACCGTCCTGATAGAGGTTGTAATAGCTGCCGTCGGCTTTCGGATTTTTCTGTATCCAGCCGTAGAGGGGGTTGATTTCCCACTCTATCGAGTCGTCGACAAAGCGCTGCCGGTCCCACGACGGATAGTCCTCGCGATGCGGTTTCTTGGCCGTGAGATAGCGGCGCAGCTCCTCGCGGAAATAAGGAGCCAGACCTTCCTTGTGATCCACACGGTGGAAATCGAGTTCGAGCGGCAGCAGGGAGAGAGAGTCGCGTTCGGCCTCGCTTATCATTCCGGCCTTATACATCTGGTCGAAGACCACATTGCGGCGGTCGCGCGTGCGCTCCGGATGTCTCACCGGATTGAAATAAGCCGGATTCTTCACCATGCCCACCAGAAGAGCCGCCTCCTGGAGGTTGAGGTCGCCGGCTTCTTTGTTGAAATATACCTTTGCCGCCGACTTTATGCCTACGGCATTATAGAGAAAGTCGAACTGGTTGAGATACATTTTGATGATTTCCTCCTTGCTGTAGAAGCGCTCCAGTTTGATGGCAATCATCCATTCTATAGGTTTCTGGACGGCTCTTTCGAGCAGGCCTTTGCTGTCGGGGCTGTAGAGCTGCTTTGCGAGCTGCTGAGTGATAGTCGAACCGCCGCCGGCGTTTCTCTGTCCCATGAGGACGGTCTTGAACAGAGCGCGGTTTACAGCAATGAAGTCGATGCCCGAATGGTCTTCGAAGCGGGCGTCTTCGGTAGCGATGAGCGCATTCACCACATAAGGGGAAATCTCGTCGAAGTCGGCATACACACGGTTGCCGGTATTGGCGAAATAGCGGCCCATCTCCACACCATCGGCGCTGTACACAATGGAGGCGAACTTGTCTTTGGGGTTTTTAAGCTCCTCCACCGGCGGCATGTAACCAATCACACCGTTGTAGACCATTATGAAAAGGGCGAAAAACAGGAATATACCTGTAATGAGCAGTCCCCACAGCCATGCAATCACGCGTCTGTTGCGAGCCTTGCGTGCGGGCGATTTTTCATCGGAGGGGGCGTTGTCGGGACGCCGTGTATTCTCTATGTCGTTACGCATTGTCATATAATGTTATGTCGCAATATAGAACCGTCTGATATAGATTGTCGAACCGGCCCTATGATTTCAAACAACAAAGTTAATACAAATAATCGGAGAATACAAATAAATTGCCCCGAAGCCTTGCGGCCTCGGGGCATATATGCTGATAAGAATTATCTCTTATTTCAGGGCGTCTTTGACAGCGTCGTTGGGCACCATTTCTTCTTTGAATACGTAGGCGCCTGTTTTGGGGGATTTCACCATTTTGATGACTTTGCTGTAGGTACGGCCTTCACCTTTCTGAAGCGATGCTACGGTTTTCTTTGCCATATGCCGGGATTATTTAATTTCTTTGTGAACAGTTACACGCTTAAGGATGGGGTTGTATTTCTTAAGCTCAAGTCTCTCGGTTGTATTCTTGCGGTTTTTGGTGGTGATGTAGCGGGAAGTGCCGGGCATACCACTGGCTTTATGTTCGGTGCACTCGAGGATGACCTGCACGCGATTACCTTTTGCTTTCTTTGCCATCTTCTTAGAATCCTATGAATTTTATGTCGTTGTCAGTTAAGAAACCCTTCTCGGCAGCCTGACGCATAGCGGCGTCGAGACCAAGTTTGTTGATAGTGCGGAGGCCTGCGGCGGAGATTGTGAGGCTGATCCATACACCCTGCTCTACCCAATAGAACTTCTTGTTGAAGAGGTTGACGTTGAATTTGCGCTTGGTACGACGCTTGGAGTGCGACACGTTGTTGCCCACCATAGCTTTCTTACCGGTAATTTGACAAATCTTTGACATGGCTGTTACTGGTTTATCTTTTCTTTCTTTCTTTTTATTGAGCGCCTATGGCCGCCATCTCAGTTCTCATATCGCCGCTAAGTGCATCTTCTTAACCGCTTTAAAGGAGGTGCCATAAAACAGAGTGCAAAGTAACGAATTTTTCTTCACTTACACAAATTTTTTCGTCCTTATTTTTGTCCGGCACTTTATTTTCCGGTCTTTTCCGCTTCTTCCATGAGCCGGCGGAGTACAACCGGCTGGTTGGTGGTGATGTAGTCGACGCCCATATCTATGCACCACTGCATGTCTTCGGGGCGGTCGACCGTCCAGACGTTCACTTTCATGCCCAGCTCCCTGGCCTGGGATATCCACTCGGGACGGCGCCGCAGGGTGCCGATGCTGTAGTCGATGGCGTTGCCGCCGACGGCCTTTACCTGCGCGGGAGTGAGGTCGCCGCCCAGATACTGCACCAGACTTCCTTCGGGTGCCACACGTGCGAAGCCTATGAGCGCCTCCTTCGAGAAGGTGATATAGTCCGTGCGCCCGGCAAGCCCCATCTCCTCTATCATTCTTACGCCTTCTTCCACCGCCAGCGCCTCGGCGTCCTTGTCGGGATGCTCTTTCAGCTCGAACACCAGCCGGAGTCCGGGCAGCTGCTGTGCCTGGCGGAGCAACTGCTCCAGTGTGGGCATGCTCTCGCCATTGTCCAGCACTACAGAGCCGGCTACCGTTGAGCTGGCCTCACAGACGGTGACTCCCTTGAATTTCATGTCATGGTTGACGAAGAGCACTCCGTCGGTGCTGCGCCACACATCGAACTCCGATGCATATGCGCCTACCGAATCGGCCTTTACCAGCGAGCGGAGCGAGTTCTGAGATGCTCCGGGTGCGTCCCAGTAGCCACGGTGAGCCACTACAAGCGGTCTGTCGGCCATGGCCGACAGTGCGACGGCACCTGCCAGCAGTGCGGCCGCTATTTTTGCAAAGTTTTTCATGATTGGCAAATTTACGATTTTTTTCGTACTTTTGCAAATCAACCAAAACACATCCTTATGCCACGAAAAATACTTGCCGCCTTGTCTGCCGCGCTGTCGATAACTGCACTTTCCTTCGCAGCCGACAACGTAACCGGCCCCTGGCGCTCTGTCGACGCCCGCGACCTCCGTATCATCAACCGGGGATTCCCCGGCCAGTGCGCCGGCCCCTACGCCCGCATTCCGGAATATCTCGCCGACAGTGTGCGCCCCACCCTCTATGAGCGCTCGCTCCACTCCGCCGGCATCGCCGTGCGCTTCGCCACCGACTCGCGCCGTATCGGAGCGAGCTACGGCCTGCTCACCGACGGCTCGATGATCCATATGGCCGGAACGGGTCTGAAAGGCATCGACCTGTATATTCTTGAAGCCGACTCCGTATGGCGCCACATGAACTGCATCCGCCCATACACCGAAAAGGACTCTCTCGGCCAGTCCACACGGCGTGTCGAGAAAACCATAGTGGAGAATCTCGACGGCGATACACATGAGTATATGCTCTATCTGCCGCTCTACGACGGCGTGACCGACCTGAGCATACGCATCGACTCGGCCGCCACGGTGTCGTCAGGAGCGCCGGAGCTGATAAGCCCGCGCGGACGCATCGTGGCTTATGGCACCAGCATTCTGCAAGGCGGCTGCGCCAGCCGGCCAGGCATGGCGTCGACCAATATTCTCAGCCGCGAACTCAACCGCGAGGTCATCAACATAGGCATATCGGGCGAGGGCAAGATGGATGCATGCATGGCACGCGCCATGGCATCGATTCCGGATGTCGACCTGTTTATCATCGACCCGGTGCCGAACTGCACTCTGGCCATGTGCGACTCTCTTACCTACGATTTTGTCAGCATCATACGCCGTGCGCGTCCGGAGGCGGCTATCGTGATGGTGGAGGGGCCGATTTATCCTTATGCCCGCCACGACAGTTATTTCCGCGATTATCTGCCTGCGAAGAACGAGGCTTTCCGCCGGGGCTTCGAGCGTCTGCGCGCCGAACGGCCCGAGGGGCTGTATTATGTGACGAGCGACGGACTTGACGGTCCGGACGACGACGGCACCGTCGACGGCATCCACCTCACCGATCTGGGTTTCCGCCACTATGCCGACAAGCTACTGCCCGTCCTGCGCCAGGCACTGGCCGACAAACTTTAATCTCTACTTACCAAACCATAGTGGCTTCATAGAGTTACTCAAGTTTCGCAAGTGAAATCGCGGAAATCTCACGCCGAG
>CAMWUD010000076.1 GCA_947177365.1 uncultured Porphyromonadaceae bacterium
AAAGAGACCTTAGGCCGCCTGCATGACGAATTTTCCCGCGCCGTGGCTCTGCAGCTCGGCATAGACTACGACCCGCAGGCCGAGATATTCCGTGGCAAAGTATACTTCGCCTCTGACGCCTTCGCCTTGGGCTATACCGCCGGCAACAGCAGCCTGGCCAATGTCGTGTGCTGGGTCTACGGCCGCGCCATGGCAGCGGAGGCAAACCGCCTGACAGACTAACCATAACCCAATTATAGACACTATGTACGAAAAATTTGCAACAGTACTGAAGACCATTCTCCGCCGCGACAAGTTCGCCGAGGAGAACGGCCGCAAGGTACTCACCGCCAAAGACCGCGCCACAATGGCTTCGGTAGGCTTCGGCGAGAAATTCGCCAACGGCTTCGAGGACTACCTGAACAGTCCGGAGGCCGAGGCGGCCAATGTCACTCCCGGCGAGGACAACGCCGCCATCCGCGCCGTGCTCGCGCAGACCACCGACCAGCTGGTGGAGGCCAGCGCGCAGCTCCGCCGCTACGAGACAGAGAAGAAGGCCGATGCCTCGACCATAGCCGCCCTGCAGGGCCAGGTGGACCAGCTTCAGCAGAATGTGGTGGCGCTCAGCGAACTCGCCGAGCCCGACCCCGCCGCGCAGCTCCGCCAGATCACCTCTCCGGCGCAGACCCAGGCCGTGAACCTCGACGACACCCGCCAGCTCTTCGGACGCTCCGGCGAGATGTATTCGCTCGACCGCCCCTACAACCAGCGTGCACGTGCTGCCATGCTCGCCCGCCGTGGTGTGGAAGTGCAGGCGCAGGCCGCCTCGTCGATCGACTACGGCACCCTGAACGCCGACCTCGGCGCCTACTATCGCCAGGCATGGCTTCAGCAGCTCCAGAGCTTCCTGACCACTCTGCCGAGCTGTGAGAGCATCTTCCCGCTGGAGAGCGGCTATCAGGACATGGCCACACTGGTGAATGTATGGCTCGGCGAGATGTCGCAGGCCGACAACACCGTGGGCAGCCAGTTCAGCCGCGTGACCAAAGGCAACTATGACTTCGGTCACGAGACCCTGCGCATGTACGGGGTGATGTTCGCCCATACCTTCAGCGACATGGCCGCCATAGAGAAGTCCTGGATCGGCCACCTCAACCGCGAGGGCAGCGACCCGGTGAAGATGTCGTTTATCGAATATCTGCTCACCGAGACCGCCAAGAAGCTGCACAACGAGCGCGAGCTGCGCCGAATCAACGGCGTGCGCCGCAATCCCAAGGTCAACGAGCCCGGTCGCGCCATGGAAGCCAGCGACGGCTTCTATGAGTTCATCCGCAAGAAGGTTGAAGGCCATATCGACTTCACCCCCGACGGCGGCACCACCGGCAAGACCGTATACCAGATCAAGCCTTTCGAGCTGGGCGAAATCACGCCCGACAACATCGGCGAGCTCATCTATCAGGGCACATCGATGATACCCGCCCACATCCGCGACAGCGGCAATGTGGTCTGCTACATTCCTTCGCCCCTGCTGCCCTGGTACCACAAGTACAACGAGGCCAAGTACGGCCAGAACACCGACTATAACGGCAAGATCATGACCGTGAAGGAATATCCGTCGGTAGAGCTGGTGCCCGTGCCCAACGCCGACAATCATCACCGCCTTGTGTGGACACTGCGCGGCAACGTGAAGCTCTTCGAGCAGCGTGCCGGCGAAATGCTGCAGTTCCGCATCGAGCAGCAGGACTGGACCGTAAAGGTGTGGTCGAACTGGAAAGAATCGGTCTGGGCAGTGGCCGTGGGCTACAAGTACACCGACCGTGCGAAGATGGACGGCAGCCGCCAGCTGATCTGGTGCAACGAGTACGACCGTCCGGCTTCGTTCTTCCTCGAAGGCCGCCCCGACGAGAACCCGTCGGTGGTGCTTCACAGTTCGGTGAAGACCGTGGCCAACAGCAGCCAGCTGGAGATTACCGACATCGAGGGCGCGCAGGTTGGGCAGATAGTGGCCATACAGTGCGGCGCCGACGGCGACTACGGAGTCACCATCAAGAAGGCCGGACTGTTCGAGCTGCTGAGCGCCGACTGGACACCCCGCACCGGCGAGGTGCTTCGTCTGGTGAAGCGAGCCGACGGCAAGTTTGTGGAAGTGGCACGCGAGACCGCTCCGGCCACCGCCTACGAGTTTGAGCCTGACGCCACCGCTCCGAGTGTGGCCGGCGCCACCGTGTTCGTGGCCGGCGTCAACACCAAGGCCACCGCGCTTGCCGACCTCGCCGACGCCACCGCCGGTGTTGTCTATACCATCCACGTTGCCGGAGAGGCCAACGCCACCACCATAGCCAACGGCGGCAAATTCGTGCTCACGGCAGCCATGACCCTCAAGGCCGGATCTCTGATCAGGCTTGTGAAGGCCGCCGACGGCAAGTTCTATGAAGTTTCACGCGGTTAAACCCCTGACGAATTATGTATATACAGACAAGCATTCCCCGCGAGCAGGGCATGCCCGGCGCACCCATAGCGCCGCGCGACTCCCTGACTCTGATCAACGTCCGCGACGTGGCCTATATGCCTTCGCGCGACTCCTCCGGCGTGTATGTGCCGGAGGATATAATCCTGAAAAAGGACCGCTGCGCCATCACCATCTATATGACGCCCGGCACCGTGGAGGTGACCGAGCCTCTCGACGGCGAGACCGATCAGGAGGGCTTCACCCCGGCGGTGAAGTTCAACCATCCCGGCAACAGCCGCAAGGTGCGCGAGTTCAAGACCAACAACGCCGGCGAGAAGTTCATCATCATAGTGCGTTACTGTTCGGGCCAGCCCGCCGACATACTGGGCGACCTGTGCAATCCCATGAAGATGACCGCTTCCTATACCGGCTACAACACCAGCTCGACCAACGAGTTTACCTTCACCCAGTCGATGCCCGGCAAGGGCATAGGCATCTACGGCGGCACGGTTCCGGAAGAAGAGCCGGTGGCTGTGGTTCCGGCGAAGGCCGCGAAGGTCGACTATCTGGCCGAGGGTCAGTATCAGCTCAGTGCCGGCGCTGCGTCGCTGACCGCCATCGAGGGCGGTTCCGACGGTGCGGTGGTGACGCTGCTTGGCGTGAATGCCGCCGCCGCCGAATGTCCGGTGGTGACGGCGGGCGCGAAGCTTCTGCTTGCCGGTGGTCGTGATTTCACGGCTTCGGACGGCAGCCAGCTGACGCTGCGAGCCTTTGATGCCGGAGGTGATGCGCTGGTGTGGATAGAGCAGAGCCGATACGAAGTGTGATAATAGCTGTTTGAGTTTTCTTTTTTTTGGTTAAATGATGATTGGCAGGGCGCCGGCCTCTACAGGCGGGCGCCCTTTTGATTTTTGAGAAATTATGCAGACAAGTAACAAGAAAAACCGTTCGCGGGCGGAAGTGCTGAATGATTATGAAGGCTTTGTGGAGAAATTCAAGCCGCGCCGCACCACGGATGACTGCATGACCCCGCCGGGGGTGTATGAGGCGTTGCTGGAGTGGATAGGCCGCAAGGTGATGCCGCTTGAAGGCGTGCAGGTGCTGCGGCCGTTCTGGCCGGGCGCCGACTATGAGGCCGCCGACTATCCGCCGGGCGCGGTGGTGATAGACAACCCGCCATTTTCTATTCTGGCGAAAATTCGCAGATTTTATAACTCACGCGGTTTCAAATACTTTCTTTTTGCACCGGCTCTCACATTGGCCGGCTCCAACCCGATGGACAATGAGACTTTGGTAGTGACTTGCGTGCCGATAATCTACGAGAACGGAGCGGTGGTGCCCACATCCTTTGTCACAAATATGCTGCCGAATGAAATTGCTCTGGTGCTGGCGGGAGATCTGGCAAAGGCTCTGGAGTTTGCCAGTCGTTTGCCGGCCAAGTCGAAAAAAAAAATATATTGGCCCGGAAATGCGACCTCTCCGGCGAATCTGGGTAAAATGACAGCTCGTGGTGTATGTGCTATGCTCAGTCGCGCCGAAGTCAGAAATGTGAAGAATATCGGGCAGCAGAAATATAAAATATTCGGCGGAGGTTTTCTGCTGTCGGACCATGCCGCTGACATAGTAGCTGCCGCGACAGTCGGCGCCGAGAGAATCCAGCTCAGCGATGAAGAGAAGGAGATGATTGAAGAACTGAACCGGAGAGCCGGAGGCAGCTATCTCGGCGAACTTCCGGACATAAACACTACCCCACTATGTTAGACAAAGAGACAATAAAAGAGCTGAAAAAATGGCTCTCAGAGGCCGTGCGCGACTATCGCGCGGGCGTGGCGCTGTATGAGCGCTATGGCTATAACCGCTTGCTGAAACGGCGCTTTGCCATGGAACGCAGCGCCGCCACCGAAAGTATGCTGGCCGAGGAACTGCGGAAACTGGCAGGCCTCACAGCCGCCGAATATGCCGCGCTGCGCCGCCATGCACGCCAGAGCGCCCCGGCGGAAAAGAGCGCCGGAGGCGGAGAAAATGCCGCCGAAGAAAAAGAAAGCGCCGCAGGTGAAGAAGACGCCGGGGAGGTTGAGTGCGCGAGCGAAGCGAAGGGCGTGGATCAGCGCAAGGACGCCGGCCCCACTGTGGCCCGGATCCAGCGCTTCCGCGAGAAATACACCTTCCTTTCGGAGCCTGACTGCCCGGACGAGCTCAAAATCCTGGTGGCCGATATGTTCACGGCCTACGGCAGCTACCGGGAGGCCCACGCCCGCCTGCAGGAGCTGCCCGACGATGCCACGGCGGAGGCCGCCGAGACGGCTGAAAAGCTGGTGGAGGCCTACCTCGACAACCGCGAGATACGCGAAGAACTCGACTACTACCTCGAGCACCGGGTGATCCTGGGCCGCTGCCGCAAACTCCAGCGCGACAACAGCGCCGAGGCCGCCGATATTGCCGCCATGGACGACATGACACTGCAGCGCGAACTCCAGAACGCCCGCTCGAATGTGACCAAATGGCGCAAGCGTGTGGCCACAGCCGAGGAAGGCGACGACGGCGAGGCCGTGCGCGATGCCACCGAGGCCGCCGAACGCTGGATCGCCCGCAAGGAATGGCTCGAGGCCGAGGTGGAAAAACGTAAAAAAAAATAGCCGCCGCCCTGCTGGAGGCCGAAAGCCGGAAGGCCCGGCTTGAGGCCTTCATGGCCCGGCCCCGCTGCCACCCCTGCGACCGCTCCGAGGCAGGCCACCAGCTTGCGCGGCTCAACGAAACCATAAAGCGACACGATGAACGACTCCGGACACTTGCCCGCCGATACCCGCCGGCCGATTGAGACCCTCGACCGCCGCCGGCTCGAAATGATGCTCCGGCGGGCCATAGACGAAAACGACCTGACGGCACTGCGCGAACTGCGCCAGATTGCCGAGGAACTCAATTACCGAACCCTGCTAAGCAACAGCGACGATGACGAACTCAGCGAAGCCCTCGCGGATTGATTTCGAGGGCATGGACATAAACCGCATAAGCCTGATTCTGGCCGACGGCGACATGGACGCCCTGACGCCACAGGAGCGGGAATATTACGGCTACATGGACATGGTGCGCGGCCTGCGGGCACGCACCATGTCGGCCGACGGGCGCCGGGTGGTGACCAAGGCCGGAATCATAAAGCTGCTCCGCAACACCTACGGACTCTCCGACTGGATGGCCCGCCGCATCTATGCCGACTCCATCAACTTCTTCTACGCCAGCGATGATGTGACGCCACGCGCCTGGAGCAACCTCTACGCCGACAAGCTCGACAAAATGGCCGATCTGGCCATAGCCACCGGAAAGGTGAAGGAGGCGCGGGCCATGCTGCTCGACGCCGCCCGCCTGCGCGGCTGCTTCGACGACAGCGCTCCGGAGATACCGCAGGAACTGCTCGACCGAAAGGCCACCGTGATCTATACTTCCGACCCCGGCGCCATGGGAGCGCCCAAGGCCGACCGCCGCGAGCTGGAGGCTTTTATCGACTCGCTGCCCGACCTGCCCGAGGCCGGACTGCGCCGCGCCAAGGAAGACGCCGGAATATTGAAAAAAGACTTACTGAAACGAATGGCCGAAGATGTCAGCGAATTTACAGAAGAAACAGATTGACGCCGACCTGCGCTATGGTTCGGAACTCCAGCAGCTCACCGATTGGGTGGATACGACGAACTTTGTGTGCATAGCAGGCCGAGGAACCGCCAAGTCGACCGTGGTGATCGCCACGCGCTCGCTGGCCTGTGTGCAGCAGATGCCCGGCGCTCCGATAGCGATTGTGGCCGACAGCTATTCCAACCTTGTGAACAATATCATGCCCGCCGTGCAGAACGGCTGGCGCCTGCGCGGACTCATCGAGGGCGTGCACTATGTGAAGGGCCGCCGGCCTCCGGAGCAGTGGCGCCGCCGCTGCGCGGTGATTGTCGACGATTACAGCCATGTGTATTCGTTCTATAACGGTTCGGTGATCATGCTTGGTTCGCTGGACTCGCCGAGCCTTCTGGCGGGCAAGTCGGTGGCACACCTGATGTTCGACGAGGCCAAGTATGCCAGCGACAGCCGGGCGGCGCGCGTGATGCCTATACTGCGTGGCGACGCCCTGCGCTTCGGGCGCTGCCACCTCTACGGCGGCGTGACGATAACCACCGACATGCCCGATGTGACCGAGGGTGAGTTTGACTGGTTTTTCCGCTATGCGGCCGAGATGGATCCGCAGCGCATAGTGCGCATAATCCAGGCCGCCGGGGTGCGCAACAGTCTGCTGATGCAGTTGAGCCGCGCCGAGTCGTCGGCCCGGCCCGACAGCGGGAAGATTGCCCGGATCGCGCGCAAGGTTGCCTACTACGACGAGGCGCTGCTGAAGTTGCGCAAGGGTCAGACTTTATTCTGCAATCTGTCGAGTTTCGCCAATATCGACATACTGACGGTGGACTATGCCCGGCGCCTCTATTCCGGCGCGCTGGAGCCTCACGAGTTTCTCAAATCGGTGGTGGGCATGAAGCCGGGTCTGAAACGTTCGGCGCGCTTTTACGCGCTGTTCGACTCGGCGCACAAGTACGGCGACGGCACTACGTCGGGCGTGGCCGCCTTCGACAGTTCGCAGCTGCGCTACCTCGACCCGACACGCCCGCTGGAGGGCGGCATGGACTTCGGCAATATGCTCTCGCTGATTATAGCGCAGCCCGACGGCGGACGTTACCGCATACATGTGAACTTCTACGAGCTGCCGCCGGGCTGGTACCGCGAGCTGGCCGACAAGTTCCTGGAGTTCTTCCAGCCGCACCAGTGCCGCACGCTCAATCTCTACTACGACCGCGCGGGCAATGCCTATAGCGCCCAGGGGCAGGACTCGGCGGGCAAGATCAAGGATGCGATCGAGCGCCGGGCCGACGGCAGCCGCACGGGCTGGACTGTGAATCTGATGTCGCGCCAGCAGGCTGTTATCCGCCAGCATGCCGAGTATAATTTCATGATCGAGCTGCTGGGCGGCAAGAACCCGCAGTTGCCGCAGCTGCTCATCGATGAGCTGAACTGCCCGGAGCTTATATCGAGCATCGAGCTGGCGCGCCAGGAGGTGAAATACCGGGGCGGCGTGAAGGTGGTGGCCAAGGTGAAGCGCAGCGAGAAGCTGGAGCTGAAGAAGCTGCCGCGCCTGTCGACGAACTTCTCGGATGCCTTCAAGTATCTGTGCATGCGCCGGGAGTGGCTGCTGGCCGCCCGCCCGTCGGGGAGTGCCGGAGGCGGCAGCGGCGATGCCGCCGCCGAACGCTGGGCCGAGCGGCAGCTGGGGCGGAAGTGAGCGGGATTTCTTTCCCCGCTTCGCTCCGCTCGCGCACGGGACGGCTGCGCCCGCGCGCTCGCGAAGCGGCGGGCGGCTCATATTTCACCATACGGAGGCAGGCAATTGCCTCCGGAGTTCTGAGCGGCCCCGGTCTGCGCTGTGCGTGATTTTTTGCTTTTGGCTTCATTTTGAGGCCGAAATTGCAGGAAGTCAGCGGTTTAGCGCTTTTTAGAGCAAAATTTCACCCCGTTTTAACGCGTTTTTAACATTTCAGCGCCGAAAAATGGCCGCAATCGGGCGGCAATCGCCGGGCAATTCTGTCCTTTGGACGCCCGGACGGCGTGGATAACTTTGCAAAAAAATATTTTTATGGATTTAGCCACTCTGAGGGCGCGTATCAAGGCGCTCGAAAATAAAAATATGCCGGACTCGGTGTCGCCCATGGAACTGGCCGACCTCTATACCGCTCTGGCCAACTTGCTGGAGGCGGTGCCGGACAGCACCGGTGATGTGGCGCGCCTGCGGACATCGCTCGACGCCACTGCGGCCTCGCTGGCCACTCTCCAGCGCAGTTTCGACAGCCACAAGGCTTCGGCCATTGTGGCCGACTCCGCCGGATTCCTGCCGCTGACACAGCAGCGCCCGGCGCTGATGGATTTTTACTGCAAGGATGATTTCAATGAGCATTCTCACGCACCCGCCGCCGCCGCCTATGCCGTGCGCCTTGATCTGCGCAAACCTACTGAGGCCAACTTTCCGGAAGAGGTGCTTTACACGCCGGATAACTGCATTGTGTACGATGTGGCCACGACGCGCTTCTGCCACCGTAAGACGTGGCAGTATTCAGCCAACGGAATGACCCATACGGTGACGGAGTTCCGTAACCGCTGGGTGGGTTGTGAGGCTTGGGGCGAACTCGGAGATGACGGAGTGAAGCCGGATAACGGACGTGCTTACTTCTGCAATCCGGAGCAGCAGGTGTATGTTTTTGCCCGCAACTACGGCATTACTACCAGCCGTTTCGAGCCTATTCAGGCTATGGCCGCTCAACTGGCGGAGCTTGCCGCTAAAGTGAACGCCTCGCTGAATCCGGACTCCGCCGGATTTCTGCCGCTGGCGCAGCAGCGCCCGGCACTGATGGATTTTTATTGCAAGGATGATTTCAATATGTATTCTCCCGGATTCACACCGACTGAAGATATTGCCCGGCGTCTTGATTTACGGAATGCGACGGAGACGAATTATCCGGAAGAGGTGTTGTACACGCCGGAGAACTGCATTGTGTATGATATGGCCTCGACGCGCTTCTGCCACCGCAAGATCGTTCAGGAAAAGGTTCCGGGCTATAATCCGGATATATACCGGACGGTGACTGAGTTCCGTAACCGCTGGGTGGGCTGCGAGGCCTGGGGCGACCTTGGCGACGACGGGGTGAAGCCGGACGAAGGGCGGCTCTATTACTGCAACCGCAACAATATGCTTTATCCGTTTGCGCGCAACTATGGCTATAATACTTACAGTTTCGCTCCTGTGGCTGGCGCTCCCGCCGGAACTGCGGCCACACTCGAGGATGATTTCATGATTCTCGAGGATGAAGACAATATATCACCAATAATCTGACCAAAGATATGCGAAAGGTTTTTTACAAGGATTCTTTCCGGGTGCTGATACGTCTGACCGATTGCGCCGGACACGCGGTGGCGCCGCCGTCGTGCGACTGGAGCGCCCGGATTTATACGCCTGGTTCGACCCGCTTTGTGAGCATCGGCTACAGCGCCGGTGAGCGGCGCGGCTGGACGCCGGAGGGCGACGCCATTGCCGTGGCTGTGGACAATCATGGTCTGCGCCCCGGTCCGCTGCTGGCCGACTTCCAGTTCTGCCTCCCGTCGGACGCGATGCCGGACGGCTGCCAGGAACTACAGCGGAGCTATGATCTGGAACTCCGCCTCTCCGAGCGGCAGGAGTGCTGTATGCCTTCAGCCGCCGAGGCCACCCTGCTGCTGCCCTTTATCAAGGGGAGCGACATGACATGGGATGGCATGACGGAGGAGGAGCGCCGGGCGCTGACCGATGAGGTGGCGGACGCGGTGAGAGGCAGTGTCGGCGCGGTGTCCGGGGAAGCCCTTACGAGCGAGGAAGCCCGGAGCATGGTCGATGAGATATTTCAATGAGAACTCTCCAATTCAATAATATTTTCTAATTTAAATTCAATTTCTTATGGCAGAAATTACAGTAGACGACAAGCTCGTCAA
>CAMWUD010000077.1 GCA_947177365.1 uncultured Porphyromonadaceae bacterium
ACATATGGTTGTCGACCGGCGAGAAACAGCACGATGTCATCATGGCAAAGTCTGCCGGCATGTCGCGTACGATAGTCACATTTTCAGGGTCAGAAGCCGGAGCCTTTACGAAAAGGTCACGGGTCTGGTCGTTGTTAAGGGCGAAACCGTACACACAGTCATCAGCCGGATTATAGGCGCCGCTCAGCATATTGCGGTGAGCGTACTCTTCGCCCTTTACCTGGAATTCTCTTTCCACCACCATATCGCCTGTGGCAAGATTGAATTCTACATACAACTGCTGGGCATGATTGCCGAAATAGCCGCAGAGGCGGCCGTTGCGAATATAGCCTACGTTGAAATATGTGCCCATGATGCCGAACTTCTGATCCTGCCACAAGCAAGTTTCTTCCCCGTTCGGACCGAATTTGAACCAGCCGGTGTGAACATCTGTATTACTGCCGTCCTGATAGCCGTTGAATCCATACAGGTTTGTTGCCGGATCAAGACTCGCAGCTGCCATATCGGGTGCCGCAAATGCCATTGCCCCGGCGGCAAGAACAGAAAGCGCCAATCCACGACCAGCTTTGAAAGAGTTGTTTCTGAACATGTCTTATCTGTGTTTTTTATGAATATCTGTTCGTTTATTCTGATGAATTATAGTAGTTCTGTCTGTGTTTTTTCGCAGACAGGCGGTAGAACCCGTTCCGGTACTGCCGCCTGTCTTTCTATTGTCAACCGGTGCCAGAGACACCGCTATGTTTCAGTCGATATCAGCGGATGATGAATTTCTTTCCGTTGATGATATACACGCCCTTGGCAAGGTTGTCAAGGTCTTCGACGCTGCCGTTTTTCACAATGCATACACCGTTGAGGTCGTATACGTTGTAGCTGTCATCGGCATCCATGCCTACCGATACTGCGCCCGAATTGCGGATGCTCCAGTAGAATGCGGTGGCGGCAGCCATCACCTGGGTGTTGTCGTCCTTCACACATACGATGGATTCGGCAGGAACTTCCAGAGTGTAGTCACCAATTTCGGTCACTTCCTCGTTGAGGGTCACTTTCAGTGTAGTGGCGGATACAGCCTGAAGATATCTCATCTGTCGGTTGTCGCGGTCTGCATCGTTGTAGAAGTATGTCTTGGTGATACCGGTCAGATAGCGCTTGAGTTCCTTCACACCTGCGGGAGCGTTAATCTCGATTTCCAGCAGAGAGGAAACGTTTGTGCCGCTTTCGGGGTTGGTGGTGAATTCGATGTCTTCGGTTTTCTGGTCGATGACGTTCATCACGAATTCGAAGCTGTCGTTGAGCTTACCTTCGGTATTGCGGGCAGCGCCGGCAGGGAAGGTAACCTTGTATTCACCTTTGTCCTTGGGATAACCGAAATCAAGCATGAAGCGCTGAGTGCTGGAAGCCCATGAAGCACGGATATGTTTCACTGTGTTGTCGGGGAATACCACATCGGCATAAACAAGGTCAGTGGGTGTCACTTCTTCGGCAAATTTCACATATACATAGTCGAGCGAATATGTCGACGCGCCTTCCTTGGACAGCTCTCCCGAGGGAGTCGACAGAGCGTAATCGAGTTCGGCCACGGTACCGCCGGTCACATTGTATACCACGTCAAAGCCGTTGGTATAGAATTCCTGGTTGGTGTCAACGTCGATATACTTGAACGAACCCTTGGGTACATTCACCTTATACTCACCGGGGGTGGTGTAGATCTTGTAGAAGGGCAGGTTGATGTAAGCGTAGTTGGGCGAAACTGCGGGTTCGTATTCATCAGACAGTCCGTCAGGACCGGTCACTGTAAATTTCACAGTGCTGTTGGCTTCCGGAGTAAGCTCCATGATGTACTTATCGAAGTTCGGAGTCTCGAACTGAAGACCGGCAAACGCCTGGAGATCGCCTTCAGCCGGAATGATTACAGGCTTGGTATTGGTGTAATTCTTGTCGGTAACCTGTCCGCCGGTGCCAAGTACGTATGTATAAGTAAGCTCTTCGTTGGTGTACCATTCTTCGCTCACTTCGCTGCGGATAATCATCTGACCGGCAGGAATATTCACAACAAATGTAGCGTTTTCCTGAATTGAGAAGCTGCCGGGGAATACAAGTTTGTATGCCCATACGTCACCAAATGTTCCGGCATCGGTCTTAAACTCGAGCTTAATAACCTCATCGGAACCCAGCTTGCTTATAGTTCCATATGAACCGGGCTGTACTGTGCAGCCGCCGTAAAGACGTGTTCCATCAGGTGCGTTTCTGTCGAATTTCAGTGAGAAATTAGTAAGTTTCTCATGCTCCAGATCCGGATCGGGGAATACGGTGAATTTGCCCGGGAAGGGTTTGTACACGCGCGTGTCTTTCACTGTCAGCTTCAGAGTGATGGCTTCATTGGCCTTGCCGTCGACTGTAAATGCACCGGCAGGTATCTCTATGGTGTACTCACCGGGGATGTTCACGACTCCTGCCGCATTATCCGCACAGTTCAGCTGGAAAGCAGGCATATCTGCAATCTCGCCAGTAGTGTAGTCTGTAGCGCGAGCCTGAATAATTTCATTTGTCACGTCATAGCCTTCAGGACCGGTGATATGGGCTTCAGGACGACCTGATGCTACCTTTACAGTAGCGCCCTGTACCTCGCCATACAGACGGGCAAGAGACTGAACCACATTAGTTTCCGGCACAGGCAGTTTTGTAGCATATGTGCTGCCCATGTACCATTTCACCTTGTCGCCTACAGTGTTGACAGTACCATTTCCGGTAAGTGTATAATTGAACACAACGGCTGCGTTGGTATAGTATGTGCTGCTGGTCTGGCTTTCAAGACGGATAGCACCCTCGGGTACAGTGATGGTGTATCGTCCGCCATTGGAAAAATCAACACCGAGAGGAGCCTTTACCTTGAACGAGAGCTTGTCGGTGGCTGCCGGGGCTGCTTCGAACTCGCATTCCACAGCATCGCCTCCCGCCGTAGTCATCATGACTTTGGCAGCGGAATTCACACCGAGCAGCATGTACATACGGCGTCCGGTCTCTTCGTCCTTGTTGTTCATGGTGAGCAACACCTCCGACAGTTCGTCAACCGGCACCGCAGGATCGGGATTCACGCTAAACTCGATATCGATTTTCTGGTATGCACGGGTGTCGCCTACGGTGAATGTCACTTTGAATTCTTCGTTGGCAGTACCGTCGACAGTGAAGGCACCTGCAGGCACTGTCACTTCATACTCACCGGGGGTTTTGGTTCCGTAAGTATCGGAAGAGCAGTTAAACTGGATGCCGGGCTGGCCGACCACCACAAATTGGCCGGTAGCATCGTATTGACCTGCAACAGGCTGTGCTATGGAACCGCTGTAGGTATAGCCGTTAGGACCGCTCACGGTCGCGCTATAACCGTCGTTCACACTGACAGTCTCTCCGTTCTCGAACATACCGTATAGACGGCCAAGTGACGTCACGGTTCCGTTCACCGGTATCTTGGTCGAGAAGGAGGTTCCCTGATACCACCGGATCTTTTCCGCTACACCGCCGGCGAAACACACGGCTGTGATTGTGGCCATCAGAAAAGTAGTAAAAAATTTTTTCATAACAAGTTTTTTAGAGGTGTGTAATGATTTGTTTTCTTTTTAATGGACTGCGAAACTGTCGGAATACATACAGCATGCTTTTGGAAATGGTTCTCTAACCGATTCGTTTTTTCATCGGGCAAGGGTTCTGCAATGCGCCATCGCCATGCATCAATAATACAGCGATATGACTTTCAAAACCTACCTGTATGATTTTTCAACGGTTTCAAAGATCTGAGGTTTATACACGAGAACGACAAGCCTGATTTTTCACCTCCCCGGGGCTAATGCGGGCACTTGCATAGAACCGCTCCGCACTGCATTCCTGACAGGAGACCTTCTGTTACTCTGTAAATTCCAATTTCTTTGGTTACAAAATTATAAAATATTCTACCGCTTGAATTACCTAAATGGTTAATTATTGTTAACAGCTACGTTTTTTTGACATTGTTTGACCCCCTCCTGCAAGCGCTCACGTCATTCACCCGCAATATGAGCCGGTTCGGCAATATACAGCAGTTGCCTGTGCGCTTTTTTTTTCGTAAATTTGCAATGTGAAAATCAAGTGCACGACGCACGGCACTACACATTATTTTATTTTTACTTTATTATATCATCTTACTTACCTTCAATCAATCATCATCAAAGCAATGAAATCAAGACTACTTCATGCTCTGCTGGCACTGCTCCTGCCGGCTCTCGCAGCCGTAGCCCAAAGCTACACAATCTACTACGACAACTCCGAAACCCGGTGGGAAAGTGTAGGAATACACTACTGGGGCGGCATGCAGACCGAATGGCCCGGCGTGGAAATTGACCATGTCGATGGCGACATCTGGGCATATACCTTCCCCGCAAGCCCCGCCGGTGTTACCGGTTTCCTTTTCAAACACGCCACCCTCTCGGGCGATGCTTACCAGACTGCCGATTTCCCGAAAGCGCCCACTGCCGGACACATATATAAAGGTGCTGGAGGCGAAAAGGGAAAAGTGACCGACGAAGGCGCCTACAGCGGCACCCCGGCTCCCAAAACCGCCACTGTGACTGCCAGCCCCAAGACCGGCGCACGCTTCTCCGAACAGATTACTGTGACTTTGAGCGCAACTCCGGCTGTTCCCATCCACTATACCACCGACGGCTCCGCGCCCACTGCGGCATCGCCGGTATACTCGGCGCCGCTCACCTTCAGCGCCACAACCGAACTGCGCACGCTCACCGTCACCGATGAAGGTGTGGAGAAGACTCAGACCTTCATCTACACCAAGCGTGAGACCATCAAGCCCGTCAACGGCGTCCTCACCACCGACTACTACTGCGTGAACCCTGACGGCAAGACCGGCAGCAACCGCACCGTCGACACCAAATTCACCAAACATTCCAACACCAACTACCAGTGTCTGGCCGACAACGCTTTCACGAACTGGACAAACGACGACCTCATCTGCCAGGGTGTGGCCCGCGACATCGCTTCGGCATTCAAAGGACAGCATGAATACCCCGTAATCGACTCATATGCCATCTTCGCCGCTTACGACAGCGACAACCTCTACCTCGGCGTACAGTATGTCTACGCCGTATGGGATGCAGGCGGCGACGGCAAGTCGGACAACGACCGTCACCGCCCATGGATGATGGACGGACGCATAATGCTGGCCTTCGACCTTGACCCCGCTAAGGAATTCGAAGGCGTACTCACCAACGGCAACACCATCTGGGACGCCGACGGCAAGTACAACGTAATGCGCAACGGCACCGACTGCATCTGGCTCGGCAACACCAAGCCCACTGTCGGCACTCCCGCTCTGTTCTTCCCCGATGCAAACGGCACAACAAGCTACGACGCTCCCTACTGCGTGACTTTCGGCAGCGAACCGTTCTACGGTGTCGCCAATGGACTGCTCCCCTGCATCGAACACATCTGGGGCCAGAGCTCGCTCGGATATGATCCCGAAGAGCTCCTCACCAACGATGGATTCGTAGACCTCATCGGAGAAGTGGCACGCGACAAACACACCTTCTATGAATGGAAGTTCCCGCTGTCGAAACTCGGTGTCACCGAGCAGCAGATTCGCGACCGCGGCATCGGCGTGATGGTAATCGACACTTACGGCCAGGGCGCAATCGGTTCCACTCCTTACGACCCGGCTGTATTCGACAACGCCACCACCTCTTACTCCAAAGACCCCTCGACCAGCGCCGAGAAAGAAGACACCGACGTGTTCACATTCAAGCACGCCCGCATCGGCGGCAAGCTCTCCTCGTCGGTAATCGACCTGCCCGCCGACAATGCAGAAGAGGCTCCAGCCGAATACTTCACCATCGACGGCCTGCGTGTACAGAACCCCACCTCGGGTCTCTACATCGTACGTTGTGGCGACAAGGTATCCAAGGTGATTCTCTAATCCCCTGCCCTCTAAAGCAAAACGGCTCCACTTTCCGGTGGAGCCGTTTTTTATATGGCTATGAAACAATCATATGGCACAGGCTTCATAGAGGCTGGTCCAGCCTATGGAGCTGCGTATCCTGTCGGCCGGAAGGGGGCTGCGCAGGCGCAGTCTGTGGCTGCGACCGGGCAGAAGGTCGAAATAATTGTCGCCGAAGAAACTGTCGCCACTGTCGTCATCGAGCATCAGACACAGCGCCCGCACAAACACCGGCGATGTCACCGTCAGCTCATACTCGCCCGGAGCCACAGAGGCCACGTCCAACGACACCTCGGGTTTTGCCAGCCGGCTTGCCTTGGCATCGGTCGGCAGCATGACGCTGTCGTAGCTCTCCCGGCCATCGCTGAACTCGGCATGGACGTAAAGTTCCGCCGGGTCAGCATCACCGGCAAGTTCTGAAAGCGGATAGGCGGCAAAAGTCACTGACGAACCTTCAGCTACAAAACGGTGTGCCTCGCTGTAAAGCACCCCGCTTCCGTCAAGGCGCCCCACAGTCAGTTCCATTGTGCCGTCGGCAGGCTGGAGACGGTCGGAGACGACATACACCCGCAGGCTGTCGCCTTCCGCACGGACAGAAAGCATGATGTCGCAAAATGCCTTGCGTGAGAAATAATGCTGCGCTTTCCAATTGCCGTAATAGTCGCGGCTCGACCACGATGCCACCGGCCAGCAGTCGTTGTGCTGCCAGAAGAGTGTGCCCATGCAGTAAGGCATGTCGCGCCGATGAGCCTCGATGGCTGTGCGTATGGCATCGCCCTGCAGCACCTGCGACATATAGAGGAACGAACGGAAATCCTTGGGCTGCGGATACGATTCCAGCATATAACGCTCTATCTTGCGGTTCGCATCGGCGCCGGCGCGCTGATGAGCCAGCATCACATCGGAGTCGAGATAGTGTTCGGTGCTGTCGGGCGCATATTTCTTCACTGTGCTGTATTCCGGGAACGACTGAAAGCCGTACTCGCTGAAGAAGCGGCTGCGCTTGTGGTTATAAGTGTCTATCGGTTCGCCGCCGCCCCATACCAGCCACAGGTGGGTATCTCCCCGGTTCGGTTCCGGGGGGCCGTCGACACGGCTGAAAGGCGATGAAGGCCAATAGAATGCATCGGGTGCGTTTTCGGCCACCACCTCCGGAAGCAGACGGTTGTATAGGTCGTCGAACTGCCGCCATATCACAGAGTCGACACCCTGGGCGGTATAGCGGCGGCGCCAGCCCCAGTTGTACCATGCCTCAAGACACTCGTTGTTGCCGCACCACAGCGCTATCGACGGATGGTTGCGGAGACGGCGCACATTGTACTCTGCCTCTTTGCGGATATTTTCAAGCAGCTCGCCTTCCGACGGATACAGACTGCAGGCGAACATGAAGTCCTGCCATACCATTAAGCCCAGACTGTCGCAGAGCCGGTAGAAACGGTCGTCTTCATACACACCGCCTCCCCACACGCGGAGCATGTTCATATTCGCATCGGCCGCATCCTGCACCGTACGCCGATAGACTTCGCCGCTGACACGCGGCAGGAAGTTGTCGCAGGGGATGTAGTTGGCTCCTTTGGCAAACACCGGCACTCCGTTCAGACGGAAATAGAACGAACATCCATCGGCGTCTTCATCGCGTACGACTTCTATCCGGCGGATTCCCGTACGCTCGCTGCGGCTGTCAGCCGCCTTTCCGCCAACGGCGAGTACTGCCTCGAACTCATACAGTTCCGGACTGCCAAGGCCGTTGCACCACCACAGGCGCGGATTCTTCACCTCGAACGGCAGGCTTATACGGTTCAATCCTGCGGCAAGCTCAACTTTCTTACGAGCCGCCACAGTGCCGTCGGTCTTGTTCAGCAGGCGCAGCTCGCAGTTTTTCAACGCCTTGTCGCTGCTGATCTCAATTTCAGCCGCCATGCCGGCCTTGGCGCGGCCTATCGACGATGTGCTGATGAACAAATCGTCAATCACCGGTCCGGTCCACGCCCGCAGATACACCGGACGCCATATGCCCGACGTGACCAGACGCGGGCCCCAGTCCCAGCCATAGTGATAGCCGGCCTTGCGGGCGAACACACTCACCCGCTTGTCGAATATGCCGCCGTTCTGCGACTGGTCGTTTCCGGCATCGTATTGAAAAGGCAGAGCCTCGAATTTGGGCAGGTCGATTTTTATCGGCGAATGGAAATATACCCTCAGAGTGTTGTCTGTTGGCTTGAGCAGCCCCTCCACCGGCGCCTCCCAGCGGCGGAACATATTGTCGGCCTTCAGCACCAGCGAATCGTTGAGATACACATCGGCATAGGTGTCCAGGCCGTCGAACACCAGACTGACATGTTCTTTGCCGGTGGCTTCATCGAGGTCGAATGTGCGCTCGTAAACCCAGTCTTCCTTGTCGACCCACTGTACCTGACGCTCATTCTGGCCGATAAACGGGTCGGGTATCATCCCGCAGTCCATCAGGTCGGTATGTACCGTACCGGGCACTGTGGCCTTGTGCCACGCCACAGTGCGCGACTGCCGGAATTTCCACTCTCCGCCCAGGTCCTGCGTATGCACGGCGGCAAATGCCGCAGCGTTGGCCGAGAGCGCGGCCAGCGCAATCAACTTCTCAATTCTTGCCATCTGACAATATCTTTTTTATGTGGTTTATCATTATATGATGCGCCGGAGCGGCCATGTCGCCGTGGTTGTAGCCGTCAAGCTCGTATATATACGTAGCCGGATGTCCTGCAAGTTTCATCATCCGCCACATATAGGCATTCTCCTCGTAGCGTCCGTAGAGTTCCAGCTCACGGTCGCCGCTTATGATTATATACGGCGGGGCGTCCTTGCGGACATGATAGAGCGGCGCCATCTCGTCCACCATAGGGGTGAGCGGCGACAAGCCCTTCTGCTCCCGATGCGCGAAATGAGTTATCACCTGTCCGCTGAACGGAATCAGAGCCGCCAGAGAGTCAGCGTCGCAGCCATAGCGTGCGAGCCATTTCTTGTCAAGGCCTATCATGCTTGTGAGATAGCCTCCCGCCGAATGTCCCGACACAAACACCCGCGAGGGGTCGCCGCCAAACCGGGCTATATTCTTTATCACCCATGCCGTAGCGGCAGCAGCATCATCGATACAATCCTCGAGCGAAGCCCCGGGCAACAGACGGTAGCTCGGAGCCACCACCACGTAATCGCCGCCGGCAAGCTGTTCGGGTATAAACTTGTCGCCTCCTGTAAGGCCTCCGCCATGGAACCAAACAATCACCGGCATCCGGGCGGCAGTGTCGGCCGGATGCAGCACATCGGCCACGCATCGCTCCCCGGCTTCGGAGTAGCGCACATTTTTCTCGACAATAAAATCGCCTGCGGCAGCGCCCAGCGCCATCACCAGCATTAGCAGCAAAGTAGCATATCGCCTCATTATGAATTAGAAATTAGAAATTAGAAATTAGGAATTAGGAATTAGAAATTCATCATTTGTCATTAATCATTTGTCATTTATCATTAATCATTTATCATTAATCATTTGTCATTTATCATTAATCATTTATCATTAATCATTTGTCATTTATCATTAATTGAAATGCTTATGATTTTTAATGTTACAAAATTACGCAAAAAAATGATTAATTTAGAGCCGATACAGAAAAAAAGCGCAAAAGCAGGGAGTAAGCGTAGAATCCGGCACTTATCGGCATGCTCCCCTCGCAATACCGGCGCGAAGACGACGTGAATCTCTCTGACTCGTCCATCACGCGCCGGTGCCGGACACCATATGGAGTGAAGCTGCGTTTGCATTTTCACATTTTTTTTGTAATTTTGCATTCAGGATGCCGCCGAGGGCATGCCGCAAACTAACGCTCCTCTCCAACCAATCAGAAACAGACTATGTATTTCGACGAGCTTGACCTAAGCGATGATATTCTTGATGCTCTCGACGCCATGCGGTTCGAGGAG
>CAMWUD010000078.1 GCA_947177365.1 uncultured Porphyromonadaceae bacterium
CGAACCCCCGACCCTCTGCTTGTAAGGCAGATGCTCTGAACCAGCTGAGCTAAACACCCTCTCTCGCTGAATTGCGATGCAAAGTTACGACCTTTTTTTGAATCCACCAAATTTTTTTGAACTTTTTTTTCTGAAAAGTTTTTATTACTTTTGTATCCTCATGGAACAATATATAGTATCGGCCAGAAAATATCGCCCGAGTACGTTCGCTTCCGTAGTGGGACAGAAGACTTTAGCTTCGACACTGAAGAATGCGATCGCTACCGACCGGCTTGCGCACGCCTACCTCTTCTGCGGTAGCCGGGGTGTGGGCAAGACCTCGTGCGCGCGTATTTTCGCCAAAACCATCAACTGCACCAACCGCACTCCCGACGGCGAGCCGTGCAATGAATGTCCGAGCTGCAAGAGTTTCAACGATGGAAATTCTATGAATATCGTCGAACTCGACGCCGCCTCGCACAACGGCATCGACGACATAAAGAACATCGTCGACCAAGTGCAGGTGCCTCCTACCGCAGGCAAATACCGCGTGTTTATCATCGATGAGGTACACATGCTGTCGAACGCGGCCTTCAACGCTTTTCTGAAAACCCTGGAAGAACCGCCGTCCTATGTGATTTTCATCCTTGCCACTACCGAGAAGCACAAAATCATACCGACGATTCTCTCGCGCTGCCAGATTTACGATTTCAACCGTATTTCCATCAGCGACATGGTCGATCATCTGGCTTATGTAGCCGCTCAGGAAGGCTACAAGGCTGACAAGGCTGCTCTGAACGTCATCGCCCGCAAGGCCGACGGCGCCATGCGCGATGCCTTGTCGATTTTCGACCAGGTGGCGGCTTCTGCAAAAGGCGACATCAGCTATCAGGCCGCAATCGACAACCTGAACGTGCTCGATTCGACGACGTACAACAGACTGCTCGACGCCTTCAACTCCAGAAATCTGCCGGAAGCCCTGCTGATCTATCAGGAAGTGCGCGACAAGGGATTCGACTCCCTGTTCTTTGTCAACGGTCTGGCCCAGTACTTGCGCGATATCATGGTCGCCCAGAATCCGGCCACTCTACCACTTCTTGAGGCTACCGATGAAATTAGAAACGAAATGGCTCAGAGAGCGCAGTCTGTAGCTCCCCAATGGCTTTACGGCGCCATAGACCTTCTGAACGATGTCGATCTCAACTACCGTGCCTCAAGCAACAAGCAGCTGCTGGTCGAACTGGCGCTGATCAGACTATGCCAACTACTCAGCCCCTTGCCTAAGGCCTACAGCAAGGGGCTTGACCCTATTGCGGCCACTGTGGCGCCGGGAGGGGCAGCCCCCCTTCCGGACGCACAAACCTTGCAGGCAGCCCGGACAACTGACGCCAAGGCGGAACACAGAGTCCAGCAGGCAGCTCCGGCTGCTGCCACCACTCACTCCGCGCCACGCGTCAGCCCGCCTCGCTTCGGACCCGGCATCCCGGGACCCGGCCTGTCGCTGCGACATAGCGTCAGACAGGAGACTGCGCCGAAAACCGAAGTCACCCTGCGCGACAAGACTTTCACTTCCGATGATGTACATCGCCTATGGTCGGAGTATATCGATTCGCATCCGACCGAACGCTTTCTTGTGGCCACGATGCGCAAATCCACGCCGACAAACACCGGCGGCGCAGTCTATTCCATCGAGGCAGAGGAAGGCGTGATGGCAAACTCGGTGTTCCAGCATCTCGACGTTCTTCATAAATGGATGCGCGACAGGCTCGAGAACGACCACTTCGAGCTTAGTGTCAACGTGACGGTTTCTCCCGACAGCCCGTCGGTATGGACCGAGCGTCAGGTCTACGAATATATGGTGGGAAAATCAGAGGCGCTTGCCGAACTCATCAGCAGCCTGAAGCTGTCGCTTGATTAGAGCCGGCTATAAAGAAAGTCTCAGCTCAACGACGAACGTACTCGGCTTGCAAACTCCTCCAACGGCTTGTACAGAGCCGAAAGCAGCGGGCGGAAGCGCGATTTACGGTCGTTGACAAACATATTCAGCCCTCCCGGAACGATACGCACATCGATGGACGCCGGCATTTCCACCGGCTCTCCGTCGAGATGCGCCGGGCCGGCACTGCCGCGCTCTATCCTCACTCTCCGCGCACGCAGGGTGTCTATCATGGCGTTGCGGCCTATGAGACCGGTCATCATCTCCACTCCCACAAGCACTTTCGACAAGGGATGGCCTTCATGTATCACCGTAAGGTCGAGCAGTCCGTCGGTAATCGAAGCCCGCGGAGCTATAAAGGCGTTGTTTCCATACTGCGAGGCATTGCAGCAGGCCACCACAAAGGCATCCTGCTCGAATTCCTCATATCCGTCGACTGTAATACGGTAGTTCTCGCACTGGTAGTTTTTAAACTCTTCAAGCGTGCTCTGCAGATATGTCATCAGCCCCCGCCTCTTCTTTCTTGAGAAACGGTGTGTGACCGCTGCATCGAATCCAAAACCGCAGGTGCAGAAGAAGGGAGTGTCGTTGGCCGTGGCATAATCACAGGCTCTGACAGCATCGCGGCGTATTACCCTGAGCGCCGCCTTCACATCCATCGGTATGCCCACGTGACGCGCAAGACCGTTGCCGCTGCCGAGCGGTATAATGCCGAGCGCCGTCCGTGAGCCGCAGAGCGCCACGGCAGTCTCATTGACAGTACCGTCGCCGCCTACGGCTAAAACACCGTAGCAGTCCATAGCCACCGCCTCACGGGCCAGACGGGTGGCGTCACCCCGGCAGGTGGTATAGCAGACCTCCACATCGTAGCCGCTATCCAGCAGACTGCGTTCAATCAGGTCGGCCACACCGCGCTTGGAGCGCGTGCCGGAAACCGGATTCACAATCACTCTGATTTTACGTTTTACCGAGTCTGGATTCATGCCGCAAAATTAATAATTTTTTATCAATAAAAAAAATGCAACTACCCTCACGAGCTGTTGCATCTCTAACCTATGATTCACTTATTAATTGTTGTTGCTTTACTTCAATTCTTTCAAATTCTTTTAGACGCGTATTAATTCGTCTGTAGCTTCATTTCGTTTGCGATACAAAGTTAACCTAATATTTTGAAATATTCAACCATTTTTAATGATATTAACTTTTGTTGATGCTTATTTAGACTTTACCGCAATCCGGAGTTCTCGCCTGTAATCGCTCGCACGGTCGCTCAGATGCCTGAACGTGTACGACTTAGGAAATGCCGCACTGTCGGCCTCGAATGTATATATCACGACACTGCCCTTAGGCAGACTGTCGAGCGCGGCGCTGCCGGAAATGGGGCGTATGCGGTCGGCGAGATAGAAGTTGAGAGTGAAATAGCGTACATCCGACGGATTGTCATACGATCTTACCTCGGGGGCATCGACAAGCTGTGGCAGGAACTGCCTGTCGCTGTTCGGCCGGAGAGCCATTGGCTGATACACGGCCAATGTGCTTACGGCTATCGCCAGAGGCAGCCCCACGGCATATCTTACCGTGTGGCGCCTGTCGGCCATCCACAGCAGGGCGACCGCCAAAGGCAGGAACAGCAGCGGCCACATCCACCATTCGGCAGGCCATAGCCGCAGGCGTCCGGCGCTAATAACTCCGCCACGAAGGAGCAGCACTGCCATAGGCAACAGAGCCGACACTATGGCAAGTATCCACACATAGGCTTTCAGCACGCGGCTTTTTTCAAGACTGAATATCATGCAGGTCACAGCATATGCCATGGCCGGATACAGCGGCAGGAGGTATACACTGCGCTTGCTTTCGGGGATACAGTAAAAGAGCAGTACCAGCACAAAACTGCAGGCGCAGAACAGACCGGCCGGCTTGAAGGGTCTGTAACTGAAACGCCGCGCCACGGTCAATGCCAGCAGTCCGAGCAAGGTCCAGGGCGCCATTCCCGACAAAAGTGTCAGGAAATTGTACCAGAACGGATGCACATGGCTTCCGTAGCTCATGGTCCCGGTCAGACGTCCGAGATTCTCTTCGTACATCAGTTCGGCGAAACCGTCGCCTCCCTGAGCGAGAGCGCCGAGATACCACAATAGCGGCAGCACAAACGAAGCGGCACACAGTGCGGTAAGTTTCAGCAGAGTCGGCAGGAACTTCTCGCCCTGCAGCAGATAATACACCCCCATGACAAGGCAGGGCAACAAAGCGCCGACAGGACCTTTGGTCAAGGTGGCCGCCGACATCATGACTATGACAAGCACATAGCGCCAGGGCCGCTGTCCGACATCGCGCGAGCGCAGCCTGAACAGCTGATACATGGCTATAAGCATGGCCGCCGTAAGCAGCATGTCGAGACGGCACACAACCGCCGCCCTGAGCACTTCCACCGAAGTGACCGTAACCAGCGACATCACCATGGCGAAGCGTTCGCCACGAAGTCTGGCGCTCCAGCGGTAGCCTGCCCAGACCATGGCCACGCACGCGAGTGCCGATGGCAGGCGCGAGATATATTCGTTGACGTTGCCGCCGTTGAATATTTTTGCGAATATAGCTATAAGCCAGGCCAAAAACGGCGGCTTGAACGGTATGTCACCTCCGTAATTGACCGGAAGAATCCAATTGCCTGACTGGAGTATTGACACCGCCACTATGGCCTCGCGCGGCTCGCCTTTGGAGTTGAACCATGTGGTTCCGAGCCAGGGCAGAAGCAGCAGCGCGAGTATTATCAGCAGCAGTGCCTGCGGTTGTATCCGTAGTCTTTCCATAAGGGTCATTCGCCTCCGCGCAGAGCGTATGTCTTGGCACGCAGGTAAGCTCCGAGCGACTTGGCGTCGGTGCTGTTCGCCCGCTGCTCATCCACACTTATAGGGTCTCCGACACTGATGTGCAGTGTCTTGCCGACTTTACGGAACACCTCCGCCGGCAGCCGCAGGCTGCGGGCCTGCCAGAGTGCATGTCCGAGGAAGTTGCACCACAGTGAGTTCTTGTCGTGGAAATAGATGGGAATCACAGGCACCTTGGCTCTGTAGATTATCTCAAGCACCGATTCCTGCCATTCGCGGTCCACGGTCTTGTATTTCCAGTTTGTCTTGCTCATGGCACCTGCCGGGAAAAAGCCGACGGGCTTTCCGTTTTTGAGTTGTCGGAGTGCCTCCATGATACCCCGCACCGAAACGGCCCGTTTTGCAGGGTCGTCCGAGGCCCAGGCGTCCACGGCAATGAAATTAGGCCGCATGGCGCTGATTTTGTTCAGTATCATGTTTACCATCACCTTATACTCAGGGCGGTAACGCGTAATCATATATATCAGGGCGATGCCGTCGAGGGCGCCGAGCGGATGGTTGCTCACAGTGATGAACGCGCCTTCGGGCAGATGTTCAAGCACCTGTTCGTTGTCGATCTGAAGCTTGATTTTGAAATCATCAATCAGCATGCGACGGACGAACTCCGGTCCTGGAGTGTCGCAGTTACGGCGGTGGACGTCATTCACTTTGTCAACCGACAGAAAGTGCAGCAGCCAGTTGACCAGTTTCGGATGTCCGTCGAGTCTGGGAACAAGAGTTCTGAGATCATCGTAATTGAGTACGTCGGGGCGCACTTCGCATTTATTTTCCATTAGCTGACAAGTTGTTTATATCTGTTTATAAATCCGGAGAACGCCGGTATGCGCATGAGTACGTACTCAAACAGCAGGAATCCGGCCAAGGCGCAGGCTATGCCGCCGAGCACGTCGAGTATATAGTGGTGTGATGAGTACACGGCCGTGGCCCAGATTCCGACTGTTACAATTCCGAGCACCCAGCGCCACAGAAGACTGCTGCGGAAGCGCACTGCATAAAGGAAGGCCACCAGGGTATAGGCGGAGTGCAGCGACGGCATGGCCGCGAATACATTCGAGTTGCGTGCATACAGGCCGTCGAACACGTTCCAGCCGGTGATTCGTCCGAAGCCTTCAAGTCCGGCAACCGAGCCGGGTGTGCCCGGCACTGCCTCGAAGCCGTGCATGGCCACATACCACGGCGGAGCTGCCGGATGCACATAGTAGAACGCGAAGCCAATAAGATTGACCAGCAGGAAAACCAGTGCGAAATGCAGGTAAGGGCCGCGGCGTCCGCTGAAGTAGAGCCACAGTCCGTAGAATATGGGCAGAGGCACCCAGCAGAGATAGAATATGCCGGCAAGCACATCGGCTATGTCGCTGCGGTGTATAGCGAAATATTCGTTCGGGGTGAGCACGCTGCCGGCGGCCGATATGCCGAAGAGGCTTTTCTCGGCATTGTACAAACCGGCGGTATCCACCGGATTCACAGTATAGTTAGGCACTATGTTCATCCAGTCGTAGCTGATGCCGAACACAAAAAATGGCAGCAGTGCCAAGGCCAGACGGCGGCTCTGTGGTGTGATGAAGAACATCGCCGCCAGAAGCAGAGCCAGAACCGCATGTTCGGGCCGGAACCCTACAAACAGCGCTGTCACCACGAGCCATATGGCCAGACAGACCAGACAGGCGACAGCCTGCCGCACGGGAGGTAGTTTCACTGTCATCACATCATTTTTTTTCTGCAGTGCTCAAGACGCGCCACAGCTGTAAGGTTGGCGAATATGGCAATCAGAGCCATGGCAATCACAAGTATGACATTGGGGTCGAAGCTCTCCCACTCTTTCTGAGCCATGCCGTAGATGCCGGTTGCTAAAATTGCTGCCGCCGTGACGACAACTCGTTCGGGACGCTGCATGAAGCCAACCTTGCATTCAATGCCGAGTCCTTCGGCCCTGGCTCTGACATAGCTTACCATCAGTGAGCCGACAAGGGCAAGGAATGTAATCAGTGCACCGGCAAGATGACCGGTCTGAATCAGATAGTAGGCAATGCCGCCGAGATTGAACAGTTCGCAGTAGCGGTCGAGCACAGAGTCGTACATGGCTCCGAAGCTCGATGTCATATTGCCCAGACGCGCCACCTGGCCGTCGAGCATGTCGAACAGCGAAAAGCCTATTATCAGCGCTCCGGCGAGAGTCACCATGCCGTAGTCGGGCGACATGCCGCGGCGGTAGCCTTCATAGACCAGAATGACCGCTGCGGCCACATTGCCGAGAAAGCCGATGGTGGTGACCATATTGGGTGTCACTCCCATACGTATCAGCAGACGGACGAAGGGGTTGATTACGCAGTAGATGCCCTGCTGGATGGCATCGCGGGCAGCCTTGCTTTGTTTTTTTATATCCATTTTACTATGATTGTTGACAAGTGAATTTTTGTGTTATGGAGGATTACGCGTTTCAGAGCCGGTCGAGCCGATGGTCGTAAGGCGTCTCGTCCTTGTGGCGGGTGACGAAGTTCACCAGAGCTATGGCATGGCGGTCGAAACGGCTGCGGCGATAGACGAAGTTGCGCTGCAGCACGAAATTCCAGCACCACGACACAAGCAGCGACACAAACAGTCGGGCGGCGGCGAAGTAGCCGTCTTTTTTGAATCCGATGTCCTGCAGCCAGTCCCAGTCCTTGATAAGGTCGTAGAGCAGCTGGGTGCCGAAGGTGTTGAGCGCCAGGCTGCCCAGCCATACCAGTGTGTATTTCACCACTACCGCACGCCATGAACAGCCGTCGGCGTGAAAGGTGAATTTATAGTTTATTATGCAGTTGACCACGCCTCCGGCCACAGCGCCGAGGGCGGTCGACGACCATGCGGTCATCCCTACCCATGCGAAGAGCACGAAGCAGAGTCCGAGGTCGACCCAGGATGCGGTCTGCGAAGACACTACCGAGCGCAGAAAGGTAGTGAACAGCGAGTTGCTGTTGAGTAGCTTGTCGCCGGTGCGGCGGAGCAGATTTCTGCCGCCTTCGATTTCGTCTTTTGTCGGTTCTGACATGGTATCACAGGATGAAGTGGTTCAACAACAGCAGAAGCAGAGCTGAATAGATTCCGGCCAGTATATCGTCGGCCATCATGCCGTAGCCGCGCGGCAGACGCTCGGTGGCACGGATGCCGAGGGGCTTGAATATGTCGAAGAAGCGGAACAAGGCCAATGAAAGGAGGATTTCCCACCAGGGACATGCGGGCATCACAGGCAGAAGACTTATCCATTGACCCACTGTCTCGTCGACGCAGGCTATCACCGGGTCTTTGCCCCAGTAGCGTTCGGAAATACTGCTGGCCCAGGTTCCGGCCACTGTAAAGACTACTGCGGCCGCCAGTGTGGTCCAGAATGTCAGCGATGCACCGCACCACAGATAAAGCGGCAGCCAGAGCAGGATTGCCACAATCGCGCCCCACGTGCCGGGTGCCACCGGCAGATAACCGGCGCCGAACGAACTTGCTATCATTCTTGGCAACAGCGGGAAACCGCCATGGTCTTTGGGCTTGTGGCGCAGGTGTATGGTAGTTTTTGGATCTATATCACTCATTTTTTGAGACGTTTTTTAATCAGCTGGAGTATTTCCCTCGCTATATACGGAGCGGCTTCATTGCGGCATGGTGCAAAACTTGGCCAGTCGTCGAAATCAATCACCGACAGACTTCCGTCGGCACCCACTATGCAGTCACCGCCGTATATCATCACGCCAAGAGCGTCGGCAGCCTGCTCGCATACGGCACGCAACGCGTCGCAATCAAACTCCGGCGAGCCGCCGCCCTCCGAATGGGGTGCGAAACAGTGAAAGAATTCACTGCCGAGAACGCCGTAGAACTTTACTATATCTCCATCGAGATGTCTGTTGATTACCGCACGCTCTATGCCTCGGAGAAAGTATTCCTGCAGAACCTCCTGGGCCTCTTCTGCATGCCTCACATAGCTGACATCCTCTTTATGGCGGGTGTGCTGGTCGGCACGCTTTATCCAGCAGCGGCTGATTCCGGCAGCGGCAAGACGGTCGCGCACTCCTTCGTTGGTGTTCACCACAAGGCTTTGCGGATAAGGCAGACTGTTGCCGAGCAGAATGCGGCACATGCGGTCACGGACACAGTTTTCAATTCCATAAGCGGAGTTGATGACAAGGTCGCCGGCATCTTCGCGCCGCTGCAGCTCGCGGATTGACCGCTGTTCGCGGCACATGTTCACAATCACATGCTCCCTCACCGCCCCGGCGATAAGCTGTTCCTCGCTGTATATGTTCACCTCACAGCCGCGCTTGCGCAAGTTGTCGGCCACCAGATTGAATATCGCCGCATCGTTGCCTATATGATTGGGAGAATAGACTCCGGCGCGCATCACTCCGGCTATTTTGATTTCTGCCATACAGTTAATCAGTAGTTTTTAACACGCAAAGTTAGCAATTATATTTCTATTGGCAAAGTTCATTCACAGATGAGCGGGAAACCGGGGATACTGTCGTATGCCTCGCGCAATGTCACTACGCGGTTGACTGTGTCGACTTTCATGCTTCCGTCGCTGTTTCTGCTCAGTGTAGCCACATGATAGGCCTGCCCCCTGCCCTCCGGACTCGAAGGCACTGTCTGCTCACCGATGCGGCAGTATCCTTCCCGGTCGGTATAGTCCACATCGAGCAGGTCGATTGCATCGGCATAGTTTATCACTACTACATCCAGACGTTCGAACAGCTCCGGACTGGCAATCTGTACGGTTTCTGTTCCGCACTGTCCGGCCTGGGGCGCTTTCATGTCACCTAAATGAAGCATGAACGGGAACTCGCCGAGGCTGCCAAGGTCCGAAGGGTTGCAGCGGAATTCATCGGAGAATACTCCTCCCTCGCGCCCGTCGGCACAACGGTAGAACACACACAAGTCCAGATCGACCGCTGTGCTCCAGCATATGGATATTTCTAATAATTCTTGGTTTTGCATATGATTGGTCTTTAATCATGCAAAGTTAGCGATTTTTTTCGACAATCGAAATTTGCGAGACATAAACACCTCCGCAC
>CAMWUD010000079.1 GCA_947177365.1 uncultured Porphyromonadaceae bacterium
ACATGCGGGTCCATGAGCTTGCCATAGAGATATGCCGTAAACTCGACAGCGAAATTGACTTCAGCGAATACGACCTGGACAACGACGGACAAGTCGACAATATCTACTTTTTTTATGCCGGATACGGAGAGAACTTCGCCGGCAACAAATCATCGTGGATATGGCCGCATGCCAACCACATAGACCTGCTCGACGTGCCTGAGAGCCAGCGCACATTCGACGGCAAAGTGATAAACAGCTACGGATGCTGCGCCGAGCTCTACGGTTCCAGCGGCAACGACATCGCATCTATCGGCACATTCTGCCATGAGTTCGGACACATCCTCGGACTCCCCGACACCTACGACGTCAATTACAACATCGACGGTCTTGGAAACCACCCCGACAAATGGGACATCATGGCCTCGGGCTCATATCTGCCCGAGACCCGCAACTGCGGTGCCGTGCCGGCGGCATATACAGCAGTCGAACGCTGGCTGCTCGGATGGGACGAGCCTGTAGAAATCAGCCGGCCGCAGTCGGTATGTCTGCCCCCGCTGCACAGCTCCGGAGTTTCCGCACGCATATCGACAGCCGACCCGGATGAATTTTTCATTCTTGAAAACAGGCAGCAGGCAAGAAACTCATACGACCGTTACATTCCCTCCCACGGCCTTCTGATATGGCATGTAGACCGACGCAAAGACGCCACCATAACAGTGACCATAGGTGATGTACGCCATACCCTGACATGCGCGCAGGCATGGAAACTGGAATACAACGCCCTGAACATGAACTCGACCCACCAGTGTCTTGAAATTGAAAAAGCATCCGGCAACGACGGCTCCAAATCGACAGCCGACACACCCTTCCCCGGACGCCAGCTGCGCACAGAGTTCACCGACGACACATCTCCGTCGATGCGGTCATGGAACGGCAGCCCCACCGGCAAGCCGGTCACTGCCATCCGCGAACAGGACGGCATGATATATTTCGATTACATGGGAGGCCTCGGACACGATGTCCGCATCGAATGCCTTGCCGCGGAAGATATTGGCCGCGACCACTTCACAGCCAGATGGCTGCCCTGCGATGAAGCCGTGGAAGGTTATCGTCTGAAACTGTACAAGGCGGAACACACTCTCATCGAAGCGGTCACCACTGTCAATGAAGTATTCACAAGCATGCCTGAAGGCTGGATTGCCGAGGGTGACACAGACTTCCGCGAAGGCGCGCTGATTCTCGGTGGCGGCACTCAGGCGGCATCGCTTAAGTCGCCGGAAATAGAAACAGACAAGGGTGGCACTCTGTACATAAGCGCCAGACAGAGCGGCACAGGAGCGGCGACAGCTCTGACCGTAAGACTCGGCGAGGAAGTAATAGACCAGTATGTCCCCACCGACATAATATCCACCTACAGCATCGAACTGCCTGAAAACAGTGGGAAAGCACGACTCAGCATCAGCACCGAACGCAGGAAAAGCGCCGCGATAGAGCAGATTACACTCTGCCAGGATGTCGAGACCGTACGGCTCACTCCCCTGCCTGAACATGACGCCGTCACGACACACGGCACCACCTTCCACACATTCACCGGCCTTGAAGCGGCTACCGACTACGGCTACACAGTCGAGGCATGCGGTTTTGTCGGCTCTGCATCGCCATGTGTCTACACGACCACCGGACTGACAAGCTCCCTCCGACATATCAGCGACCTCACACACGACAACGATAAAAACGATAAAGTGGAGTATTTCACCCCGGACGGACGACGTGCCGACCCGGCGTCACTGCGCCCGGGCCTGTATATAGTGCTGCGCGGGGGAATAGCCTCTAAAAGAATAATCAATTGATTGTCTCACCCCAAAACATTCCGCTTATGAAAAAACTGTTTACCGGAATGTGTCTGCTGCTTGCCACGGCCACGGCAATCCCGGCCGCGCATGCCCAGACACAGGAATTACCCTACGAAATCACATTCGCGTCCGGCAACTACGGTACCTGGTCCGTAATCGACGGCAACAATGACGGCGACAATTTCGGTGCGCGAAAATGGGCCTGGTGGAGTTCATACAGCTGCATGGCCATAAACGTAGTATCCCAGACCGGACCCGCCGACGACTGGCTTATCTCTCCCCCATTCCTTCTGGAGGAGGGCACGCAGTACGAAATCAGCTACAGATTCTACGCCTATACCAGTGATGCCAAGAATCTTCCGGTGGATCTGAAACTCATCAGCGACCCGGATGCCCCGGATGCGTCATCACCTGTCGTAGCTACATATACAGGCGGCACGACCAATAAAAATGACCCGCCTGAGACAGCGGTGTTCACTGCCGCGTCATCGGGCGTTTTCCATATCGCCGCACACATGACAGCCACCATGGGCGACGGCTACAGCGACGGTATGAAAGGCCGTGTGTGTTTCACCCGCTTCGGCATCTGTGCCTTGCAGAAAGCATCTGCTCCGGCAGCCTGCACCGGTCTCGCCGTGACACCCGGAGAATACGGAGCCGAGACTGCCACAATAAGTTTTACCACTCCTGCGGAAGATGCCGACGGCAATCAGCTCTCCGGCTCTGTGAGAGTGAACATTTACCGTGAAGACGATGACACACCCTTCCACACGACTGGCGAACTTGAACCGGCCACTTCCATCGTCGTGACAGACAACAATGCCTACGCCGGCGAGACCTGGTATGTGGTCAAAGCTGAAAACGCGTCAGGTGAAGGACCGGAATGCCGCGCTGATGTATGGATAGGTGTGGATGTGCCGGCCGCCGTATCCGGACTCGCTGTCGCCCACAATGCCGACGGCAAGGTACAAGTCAGCTGGCAGGCGCCGTCATCGTCGCTGCACGACGGTTATATCGACTACAGCACTCTGCAATATCAAGTGACACGCGTATTGAACGGCCAGATGAAAAACATCGGCACAGTAAGCACAACGGAATTCATCGATTCCGACCTTGCCGACACAGAGCAGGTGAATCTTGCCTACCAGATAATTCCCAGAAGCACGGCCGGTATGGGCGCAGGTGCACAAAGCCCATATTTCAACCATGGACCGATGCTGGCACTTCCCTTCGCTGAATCTTTCGCCAACGCCGAATATTCCACCGCTCCATGGCGTCAGGAAACTGTAAAGAATTTTGAAGATGCCGGCTACCAGCCTGAATGGACGCTTATCGAACGCGCCACGGTCACCGACAACGTCACCGACGACAATCCGGAAGGTACGGAAATCATCATCGCATCTCAGGACACCGACCGCGGCATGCTGAGATTCAACTCCAACGCCATCGGCAAAGCCAAAGAGGCCGCCATCGGCCGCCTGGTCTTCCCGGCCATTGATTTCACAGGAATGCAGAATCCGGTACTCTCGTTCTATATGTTCCGCGAGACATATTACACCACCAATCCGGCCACCAACGGCGGATACCGCGATGATTTCATCTGTGTCGAAGCAGCAGCCGACAACGGCGCCTTCGAACTTGCCGACCCTCTGGAGTTCCATCGATACGGCACTGAAAACAGCTGGGTTCTGTGTGAAGTGCCGCTATACGCGATGGCCGGAAAAAGCAGAGTGCAGGTAGCTCTGCGCGGAAACGGTTTCGGCGGCGGTCCGATCTATATCGACAATATACGCATCGTGGAGCGCACGGCCTTCGACCTGGAAGCGGCAAGCCTCTCCGGTCCTTCCCGTACCCGCGTAGGAGAAACAGCCACCTACATGCTCGCTGTCAAAAACAATGGAGGCTCTGAGTGCTCTGACTATAAAGTCGAACTCTATGTCGACGGTCGCAAAGCCGCAGCTGCCGACGGCACTCCTGTAATGCCTTCACGCACCGTGGCCGTACACCTTGACTTTGTTGCCTCCGTCGGTGATGAATGCAACGGGGCTTCTGTATCGGCAAAAATCATCTATGACAAAGACCAGGAGCGGGACAACAACATCTCGGAAAGCATCACCACTGACATCACCGCAGCGCTGCTTCCGATGGTAAGCACTCTGGATGCCTTGAACGAAGACGGAACTGTCAGTCTTACATGGGGCAAGCCCGACTGGCTGCCGGCCGAGACTCTTATCGAACAGGACGGATTTGAAAGCTATGAACCTTTCACCATCGACAGCTTCGGTGACTTCTTCTGCTATGACCTTGACGGTCGTGTCACCTTCGGCATCGGTGCCGGCGCAGGCGTCACCTACCCCAACTCCGGCGAAAAAATGGCCTTCCAGGTATTTGTTCCTGCTCTTACCAATATAGATGAAAGCGAACTCCACCTGTGGGCACCCCACAACGGAGCCGGCATGCTCATATCTCCCCAGGCTTCGGCCTCCGGAGAGACCACCCCGTCGAACGACTGGCTTGTGTTCCCGCAGCTGAGCGGCAACGCCCAGACCATCAAATTTTTCGCAAGGTCGTTCAGCGACAATTACGGCGAATTTATCCAGGGCTTCTATGCCACTACAGCGAATCCTACCGACCCCGACGACTTTATCCCCTGCCCCGATGGCGGCGACATCAGCTACAGTGTTCCGGTGGAATGGACCGAACTGAGCTACTCCGTGCCCAAGGGTGCCCGCTTCTTTGCGTTACGTCATATGTCGGCCGACGGATATGCCCTTATGGTCGACGATGTCACTTATCAGCGTTCGATTCCCGATGCCGAAAATATCGGACTTCTCGGCTATAATCTGTACTGCAACGGAGTACGTCTGAACGATGAACCGCTTGCAAGCGACAAGCGCGAGTTCACGCACATCACGGAAAATCCCGGCGAACACTGCTACACTGTCACCGCTGTATACCCCGATGGAGAGTCATCGCACTCCGAGAGTGTCAACATCATTGTATGCTCTACCGGCATTGAGTCGCTCACGGTCGCGGCAGCAAAAGTCACCACCGACGGGCTTACCATACAAATCTGCGGAGCCGAGGGTCTTACTGCCTCTCTTTTCACTCCTTCGGGAGCACTTGCGGCCTCAGCCGTATGCGGCAGAGACAGTCGGATCACAGCCCCCGCACCCGGCATATACCTGCTCAATGTCGGCAACAGCATCCATAAACTTATCCTGAAATAACATGAACAGATATATCCTGTCAATAATCATATCTCTGATTTCCCCGGCCATAATAGCCGGGGACTTCGGAGTGCTGAAGCCCGGAGCCAGACCTGCTCCCGCAGGCAATTCTGCCGCTTCAGTCTCCGGCCGGGCCGCTCCCACACTCGCGGAGGCAGCCACACCGCGTCCGGATTTCTTTGCCGTCGAACTGTCAGCGAGTCCGGGAATCAGTTCATTCCGCGCGGGCTACTCTCTGAACCCCGAACGGAAAATGAACCTCCCCCCGATGTCCGGCTACAGCGGCACATCCGCCGGACGGTCGTTCTACTACATGGATTACAGCGTGAACTCATCGGGAAGCATCACTGCAGTCAACTGGCGTAAAGTCGACATGGACTCATATACCGTGGAATCCACCACGGCGCAACATTACGCCATCGGGGTATGCATGGACATGACTTACGATGTCACGACCTCCGCCATTTTCGGCATATCGGCAGTGACCGACGCACTGGTCTGTATCGACCCGGATACCGGCGAGGCTTCCTTCGTGGCCCAGACCCTGCCGTTCTATACCTTGGCGGCGGATGCTTCCGGGCAGCTCTATGGCATTGCTCTTGACCCGGAATCACGCCACGGAGTGCTGTACTCGGTAAACAAAGTCACAGGCTCCGCCCTGAAAATCGGAGATACAGGCGTGAAAATGCTTACCGATGCAAGCGGCACCATCGCGGCCTTCCAGACCGCCGCGTTCAGCTCTGCCAACGGACAGCTCTACTGGACTCTTACAAACTCCGACAACGCATCGGCCATGTACAGGGTCGACCCTGCTACCGGAATGGCATCCTATCTGTCGGCTTTCCCCGGCAACGAGAGTTTTGTGGCCATGTTCGACCTTCCGTCGCCGGCCGCTCCTGACGCCCCGGCTCCGGTAAGCAATATCACTGCCATATCCGACGGCACTGCCGTGACTCTGGAATTCTCGGCGCCCGACAAGACTGCCGGCGGTGATGTTCTTGCCGCTCTGACAGCGGTAGAAGTATTCCGAGGCAATTCCGGCGAAGCCGCATACCGGATTACGGATCCGTCGCCGGGCTCGGTATATACGTGGACCGACAATGAAGCATCGTCCGGATTCAACACCTATAGGCTTGTAGCCGCCAATGAGGCAGGAGAGAGCCTTGCGGCCTATGCGTCGGCTTTCTGCGGCGAAGACTACCCGTCCGAACCTACAGGGCTTGAAATCAGCATCGACGACACGTCACACCCGGCTCTGGAATGGAAGGCTCCCGAAACCGGACTCAACGGACTGCCGCTCGACAGCGACCGGCTGACATACATGATTCACCGCGACATCAACGGACGCAGCGAGCTTATCGCCGAGAATGTAAGCGGCACAAGATATACCGACTACTCGCTCGACCTGAGCCGTCAGCTTTATCCCTACTATTATGTCACAGCCGTATCATCCTCAGGAGAAGGCCGTCCGTCAGCTCCCATAGGCACATACACCGGCCCCGCTTACCGACTGCCATTCACCGAGGATTTCGCCGAAGGAAATCCATCGACGGCGCCCTGGATTATGCAGTCGGTGGATCTGGGCGGCAGCTGGGAGATAAGTCTGCTGAGCACATTCCCCGGCAGTGGGCCGTATGTGGGCGAAGGCATGCTGGTGTTCATCGGTTTCCGTTCGGTGGAAGGCGCGGAAGCAAGAATCTGCACTCCTCTTGTCAGCTTCAGTGACATCGAGAATCCTGAGTTGCGTTTCCATTTCTACTATCTCGACATGTCGGACCAGGACCTGCGGTTCGACGACCACATGACTGTCGAGATTTCCGTCGACGGCGGAGACTTCGAAGCAATCGAGGGTGCGGACTATTATCAGCACGATGCCAACAGCCGATGGACGGAAGTCGTACTTCCGCTTGGCGAGTACGCCGGATGTGAGAAAGTGGCAATCGGATTCCACGGCTACTCCGGCGGCGGTTTCGACCTGCTGCTCGACAACATACGCCTGCTCGACAGTCCGAACTCCGGAACAGCGGAAATTTCCGACGACTGTCAGCCTGCGGAATATTTCAACCTGCAGGGCATGCCGGTATCTTCCGGCAGACTCGCCCCCGGAATATATATCGTGCGTCAGGGCAGACATGTGAGCAAAGTCATCATCTAAGCAAATTATACAAAAAAAAGAGGGCTGCCGCCCTCTTTTTTTGTATAATTCACTATCTTATTGCCGGTTCAGCAGGCACACGGCTTCGGCTGCAATTCCTTCGCCACGTCCGGCGAATCCGAGGCGCTCGGTAGTGGTGGCCTTTACCGACACACAGTCTGTATCCACTCCAAGGTCGGCTGCGATATTCTCTCTCATGGTGCTTATGTGTGGAGCCATTTTCGGCGCCTGCGCCATTATGGTCACATCAACGTTCGATACCGAATAGCCCCGGGCGGCAAGGAGTTCCACCACGCTCCGGAGCAACATTCTTGAATCAGCACCCTTCCATCTTGGGTCTGTGTCGGGAAAATGCCTGCCTATGTCGCCCATTGCAGCGGCGCCGAGCAAAGCGTCGCTGAGAGCATGGAGCGCCACATCGGCATCGCTGTGCCCGAGCAGTCCTTTGTCGTGGGGGATATCCACACCACATATTATACAACGCCTCCCTTCGACAAGACGATGTACGTCAAATCCGTGTCCGATACGCATCATGGCTCAGCGGCGTTTTCCTATGAGGTCGCGCAGACCGTCCATGTCGAATGTGAGCGAAAAGCGGAGGGTCTGGTCGAGCGGTGAGGTCTGGGCTGTAGCTAGCATGTAGGAGGCGTCGAGGCGGACTACGTTCAGCGAGAAACCGGCACCAAAGCCGAAGTACTTGCGGCCTCCCTTGAATTCATTCTCATAATAATAGCCGGCACGCAGGAAGAACTGCTGGTTGTAATTGTACTCGGCGCCAAGCGAGAAATTGATTTCACGGAGTTCCTCTTTCACACCGCCGGGAGCATCGGAGAACGACTTGAAGATTCCGGTAAAAGGCGACATGTTCTCCCAGTTCTCCAGGGCATCGATGTATTCACGCTGGCCCTCCGCGTCCTGGGCATAGTCGCTTTCGCGCGGACGCGCCGGCACAAGGAGCTTGTTGACGTCAAGACCAAGGGTAAGATTATGGTAGTCAGCAAGGGGGAAAGTAAATGCCGTACCGATTTTCAGGTTTGTGGGCAGGAATGCCGGGTCCTCACCGTTGTTGTAGCTTACCTTGGTACCGATATTGGAGATATTCCATCCCCAGGACCACTGGCATTCGTTACGTCCTACCATCGGATATGTGGTGAAGTATCCTGAAATGTCTGCTGAAAAAGCCGAGGCTCCGGTCGACTGGTCTCCGGCATAGGAGTCGGAAAAACCCAGGTCGGAATAGATGTAGCGGAAAACCACACCCATCGAGAATTTTTCGGACAGTTTGCGCGAATAACCGAGGTCGAACGACATTTCATAGGGGTTGAGGCTCTGTCCGACATCACCCGACATATCGCTCGTGTTGACTTCTCCCAGCGAGAAATAGCGCAGCGAGGCACTCAGCGCCTGGTTGTCCTGGGAGCCAAGTTTCCAATAACCGCTGACATCGGCAAGGAATATGTCGTTGACAAGTTTGCGCAACCACGGGGTATAGCTGAGCGATACCGCAGCCTTGCTCCAGGCGAAAGCGTATTTCGACGGGTTCCAAAACTGTGAATAGGCATCCGGGTCGGTAGCCGCGCCAAGGTCGCCCATGGCCGCGCCGCGGGCATCGGGCGCGATACTGAGCGATGTCACGCCGGTACTGATGGGGTTGAATTCGTTTTTAAGATTCTCGGCCTTCATGGGCATGGAGCCGGCAAGCAAAGCCAGAGCGGCGAGAATTATAAGCGGGAGTCTGAATTTCATATTTGTCTGATAGTGGTTGGTCTGTACCGCCTGTATGAAGGCGGCTAACTTAATAAACTGCATTTTTCGCGATTTATTGTATCCGGATGGCAAAACCGGCTGTCGGAATGCCTGCACGGCAAAAAGCTGGCTTCAGTTTACAAATTCGCACTCTTTTAAAAACCAATCACACTGATTTACGTTCTATTTCTTGGATACACAATCATAATGTAATGCAACTTTAACAACATACTTATAATTTTATGAAAAAGACTCTCTCCATCGCCCAGATAAGGGATGCCGTGAACCAGGCCTATGATGAATGCAAGGACATCAACGGCGGTCACAACGCAGACTATATTCCATATCTCGCGAACATCAACCCCGGCCTTTTCGGCCTAAGCGTTACCTTGCCCGACGGCACAGTAATCAATGTCGGCGACACTGATTACCAGTTCGGCATCGAATCTGTATCCAAGGTACTTACAGCCATTCTGATTCTGAAACAGTACGGCCCGGAAGCAGTGTTGAAACAGATTGGCGCTGACGCCACCGGACTGCCCTTCAACTCCATATTCGCCATTCTTCTGGAAAATGACCATCCGTCGACTCCACTTGTCAACGCCGGCGCCATCACGGCCTGCTCCATGGTAAAGCCTCTTGGCGACGCATGGGGCAAATGGGAGGCCATAATCAACAACATAGTCGATCTTTGCGGGTCGCGTCCGGAAGTCATCGACGAGCTTTACAAATCGGAATCCGAGACGAATTTCAACAACCGCGCAATAGCATGGCTGCTCAAGAACTACAAAAGCATATACGATGATGTGCCTATGAGCCTCGACCTCTATACGCGTCAATGCTCGG
>CAMWUD010000080.1 GCA_947177365.1 uncultured Porphyromonadaceae bacterium
TGATTGCCGCGGCCCCCCTTGATAGTGACGCTGTAGCTGTTCCAGCCGTTGCTTTTGTCGCGGAATCTGACCGATGAGATTCTGTCCCAGCCGTGATTTTCCCGAAGGTATGCGAGATAGCGGCTCCACACCAGCGGACTCGGCACGCCGTGGCAGAAAACATCGACAGTGACGAGTCTGCGACCCCAGTCGCGCATCAGAAACCTTTTCAGTCCGGCAATCTGGCATGGTGTGCCGGAGAACAGCACTGTACGCCCCTGCTTGAGAAATTCTTCGGTTTTTCGGTAGTTGTCTCCTATGATGCTCTGAGAGTATTTCGACGACATGAATGCCTTCAGCCCCTCGATGTTATCGGTGTAGCTGTGGACGACATTCCAGTTTTCATCGAAGCGGGCGCCGAACACAATGCCTCCGTCATGAATGATTTTCTTTGCGATTTCAAAAAATACGCCACCCGAGGATGAAGCCATCTGTATCGGTTGATTCCGGTTTTTGGCCGCATAGACCGTGATGTCGTCGCGCTCCTTTCCCTGGTTGATCACCGGGCAGACTTTTTCGCACAGATTACAGCCGATACAGCGGTCTTTGTCGACTTCCGGATATAGAAACCCCTGACTGTCTGTGTCAAACGAAATGCAATTCACAGGGCATCGCTGTACACAGGCACTACAGCCCGTGCAGTCTCTTTTATCATGGATTTCTATCATGTCTGTAGTTGTATATGTTTTTCGGCTGCAAAGGTAATAATAAAATGCGATAGCTGCAAATTAGAGCCGACTCTAATTGCTGAACTAATTGCCGAACCGGCTCTTGTATGCGCAGCCATGATATTTTTGAAAAATTTCGTAACTTTGCATCCATTATGAAATTAAAACACCTTATACCTGTACTGCTGTTCATGATGTCGGCAGCGGCTTTTACGGCTGAAGCATGGAGAAGCATGGATGTAGTGCTGCATGACGGCAATATATACAGCATAGAGTTCAGTGATTCCCTGTCGGTGAAATTTTCAGCGGCGGAGATGGCGCTGCATGACGGCGGCGGAGTGAAGATGTATATACCCATGCAGGAAATCAGCAACCTGCGCATGTCGCATGACGTTCCTGATGCCGGCGATGACGACGATGATGATGACAACCACCCCGCTTCCATAGCCGGAGCAGCGGACAAGGAGCGCCTATTCCGTTTCGACGGCCGGACACTCACGATAGGCGGCTGCGATTCAGACAAGAAATTTATACTCACCGACATGATGGGAACAACGACGGTCATATATGGCGGCGGCAAGCTGAGCCTTGAGAATCTGCCGGAAGGCATCTATATACTGTCGGACGGAGAGTCGAACTTTAAATTTGTGCTGAGATGAAGAAGGTAATATTGTTGCTTGCTCTTATGGTCCAGATGCTGCTTATGGCTGAGAATCCGCAGTGGCTGCATATCGTAAACTATGAGGAGAAAGATATATACAGGATACAGTCGACTGCTTTCGAGAAAATCGATTCGATAACCTTCTTCCGCAGTATGGCTGGCGGTGACAGCCTGTCGTACGACATAATGCGTGTGACTGCTACCGATGGCCGGATTGAAGAAGTGTATATGTCGGAAGGCCTGGAGTATGTGTTCGGGAGCAATGTGCCGGACATATTTGTCACGACAGACCCGGAGGTGAGCGAGATAAGCAGCAAGACCGACTACCTTTCCGGCAGTTTTGTGATGAAAGGCTATGGCAATTGCGAAGATGTCGACACGACGGCGGTCAGAATCCGCGGACGCGGCAATACCAGCTGGCTTGAGCCCAAGAAACCTTATCGTCTGAAATTCGATAAAAAAATCAGTCTTTGCGGTCTGAAAAAGGCCAAGAATTATGTGTTGATAGCGAATTATATCGACAACACTCTGATGAAAAATGCAGTCGCCTTTGAAATGGCCAGACTGCTCGGCATGCCGTACACCAATCATTCCATACCGGTGAACGTACACCTCAACGGGGAGTACAAAGGGGCATATATGCTGAGCGAGAAGGTTGGAATCAACAGCGGCAGTGTCGACATCGACGAGCAGACCGGAATCTTGTGGGAACTTGACAAAAACTATGATGAAGATTATAAGTTCAAGAGCGCCTATTTCAGAAACCCGGTGATGCTCAGCGACCCTGATCCCGAAGACCTTGAATTGCCTGACAGCGTGTCGGTGGATGACTGGTTCGCAGACCGTAAAGCCGATTACAACAGAATGGAGCGCGATATTTACACGGGGCGATACCGCAATGTGGTGGATTCGGTGCAGGTGCTCGACTATCTGCTGGTGCATCTGGTGTGCGGCAACCGCGAGCTAAACCATCCCAAAAGCGTGAAGCTGTACCAGGAGCATCCCGATTCGCTATATGTCTTCGGTCCGGTATGGGATTTCGACTGGGGTTTCGACTATGTAAACGCGCCCGATATGCCTTTGCTGCAGCAGGGCTACTCCGATCTGACAGGCGCCAATATGTTCTACCGTATCATACGCACCGACGGATTCATGGAAGCCTTCGGACGGCGCTGGGAGTATTTCCGCAACGAGATATATCCCCAATTGCAGAACTTCATATATGATTACAGGGAATACATACGCATATCGGCTTATCAGAACGGCGCCCGCTGGTCGGCTTCCGGCCCGGAGCATACGGAAAATTCAAGTGAAAAATTCGATCTGGCTGTGGAAAATCTCCTCGACTGGCTTGACGAGCGGGTGAAAGCCATCAGCGAAGACCCGGTATATCTGCTGCACACTGTGGCGGAGACGGATAATTTTGTGTCCGGCCAAACGGAAGGTTCGGAAAATTTTCACTAACTTTGCGTAATAATTCTTGCAAGAACCAATCGTGACAACATCAAATACAGAACCAAAACGAATCGCCATTATCGGAGCCACAGGGTCGATAGGAACCCAGACTCTCGACATCGCGGCGCGTCATCCGGAACTATATCGGCCGGTGGTGCTTACCGCAGGGTCGAAAGTCGATGCGCTGGCGGCGCTGTGCCGCGTACATAAGCCCCGTATGGCCGTGATTGCGGATGAATCGCGCTATGCCGACCTGTGTCGCGAACTAAAGCCGCTCGGTATAGAATGCGCGGCCGGAGCCGAGGCCATGGCCGAGGCCGCAGCGCTCCCGGATGTGGATATGACCGTTACGGCCACCGTAGGCTACAGCGGTCTGCTGCCGACCATACGCGCGGTAGAGGCCGGAAAAGAAATCGCTCTGGCCAACAAGGAGACGCTTGTTGTGGCAGGCGCGCTTATCGAGCGGCTTCTTGAAAAATCCGAATCAAAGATATATCCTGTCGACTCCGAGCACTCGGCCATATACCAGTGTCTGCAGGGCGAGGACCGTGATAAAGTGAGCCGTCTGGTCATAACAGCATCCGGAGGCCCGTTCCGCACATGGACCAAAGAGCAGATCAGCCGAGCAAAGGCATCGGATGCCCTGAAGCATCCCAACTGGGACATGGGAGCCAAAATCACCATCGACTCGGCGACAATGATGAACAAAGCCTTCGAACTCATCGAAGCCCGCTGGCTGTTCGGCATCGGAGCCGACCGGCTGAGTGCCGTGGTGCATCCACAGTCAATCGTACACTCGATGGTGGAATTTTCCGACGGCGGCATGAAAGCCCAGCTCGGTGTGCCCGACATGCACCTGCCCATAGCCTATGCCCTTGGCTGCGCCGAACGTCTGCCCGGGGCCGAGCGTCCGCTCAGTCTGGCCGACATGGCCACTCTGACATTCGAGCAGCCTGACGAAGAGCGCTTCCCCTGTCTGACTCTGGCCGATCTGGCGCTGCGCCGGGGCGGAAATACCGCCTGTGTGATCAATGCCGCAAATGAGGTGGCAGTGGCCGCCTACCTTCACGACCGCATAGGCTTCTACGACATCTACCGAATAATATGCGACACCCTCGAGCGCTGCGCTTTCATTGCAGCTCCCGGGCTGTCGGATTATATACAAACCAACCAAACAGCCCGCGAAATAGCCGGCACAATGATTTAAATGGAATTGTTTCTGATTAAGGCCGCCCAGCTGGTGGTGGCGCTGGTGCTTCTTGTCACCGTGCATGAATTCGGACATTACATTTTTGCCCGTATGTTCGGCATAAAGGTAAACCGCTTCTATCTGTTTTTCAACCCTAAGTTCTCGTTGCTGAAATACGACCCGATGAAGGGTACGCTGAAGCTTGTGGCCTATGACGACAAGGCCGGCGAGGAGAAAGCCCTGCGTACGTTCCGCGTTGGAAAACCCCGTACGCCACGTGCCGACGGAAAGCCGACATGGCGCGACACTATCTACGGACTCGGCTGGCTGCCCCTGGGCGGCTACTGCGACATCGCCGGTATGGTCGACGAGACCAAGAGCACAAAAGACCTTACCTCCGAGGCGCAGCCCTGGGAATTCCGCTCGAAGGCGGCATACAAGCGCCTGCTTGTGATGGTGGCCGGCGTGCTGTTCAATTTCCTTCTTGCCATTGCGATATATATAGGCATTGCCGTACACTGGGGCGATGACTATGTGCCGTATTCGGCCATGAAGGAGGGCCTGGACTTCTCGGAAGAAATGCAGGATGCCGGCTTCCGTACCGGCGACAAGCTGCTGACCCTTGACTCCGAGCCAATTGACGCCAAAGACTATAACACACTGTGGAAAATGATACAGCCCGGCGCACGCATCGGTGTGCAGCGCGGCGATTCGGCGCTGACCATAGAAATCGGCGACCAGCTGCTGCGCAGCATCGCCACCAAAGGCAAGGACTACAGGGCCATGATGATTCGAGTGCCGGTATATGTGGCATCGACCGTGGCTGGAGAAGCCGCCGACAAGGCCGGTCTGAAACCCGGCGACCGGATACTCAAGGTCGGGGCCGATACAACTCCCGCCATAACGGAATTCCGTCCGGCTCTCATGGCCAACAAGGGCAAGGAAACCAAGCTTATGATTGAACGCGACGGAGACATACTGACAGTCCCCGTGCATATCGGCGACAGCGGACTGCTCGGCATCCAGATGGTTTCGCCTAACGAGATATTCGAGACCGAACATATCAGCTACGATATTTTCCATGCCGTGCCCAGAGGGTGGGAGATAGGCACCGGACAGCTGAAGAGCTATGTGTCGTCGCTCGGACTGATATTCACCAAGGAGGGCGCCCAGAGTGTGGGCGGTTTCGGCACACTCGGTTCACTCTTCCCGGAAAAATGGAACTGGTATTCGTTCTGGCAGATTACCGCCTTCCTGTCGGTGATACTGGCATTCATGAACGTGATACCTATACCGGCGCTTGACGGCGGATATATCCTCTTCCTGCTTGTAGAGATGATTACGCGGCGCCGGATGAGCGAACGCTTCATAGAGATAGCCAACACCATAGGCATGGGCTTCCTGCTGCTGCTGCTGGTTTACGCCAATTTCAACGATATTTACCGGATGCTATTGAAATAAGATGAATTATCCTGTATTGAAACTCAAACGCGGTAAGGAAGAATCGCTCCGCCGCTTCCATCCATGGGTGTTTTCCGGCGCGCTGACACATATGCCCGCCGATATGGAAGAAGGCAGCCTCGTGAAAGTAGCCGACCATGAAGGAAACACCATGGGGGTAGGGCATTTCCAGATTGGCAGTATCGCCGTGAGGATGCTCGATTTCGCCGACACGGAAATCAATGCCGCTTTCTATGCCGACAGATTGCGTCAGGCATGGCGCCTGCGCGAGGCTCTCGGCCTGCGCCGCGCCGACAACAACGCCTTCCGTCTGGTTCATGGCGAAGGCGATTTCCTGCCCGGTCTGGTGGTTGACGTCTACGACACCACTGCGGTAGTCCAGGCCCACTCGCCCGGCATGCACTTCGCCCGGCATATGATAGCCGATGCGCTGATGGCACTGCCTGACGCGGGTATCAAGGCTGTATACTACAAATCCGAGACGACTCTGCCATACAAAGCGCGTCTTGATCCCCAGAACGACTATATCGCCGGTACGCCCGGCGCTTCGGTGGCCGTGGAGAATGGCTTGAAATTCAACATTGATTGGCTCAGAGGACAGAAAACCGGTTTCTTTGTGGACCAGCGCGACAACCGCGCGCTCCTGCAGCATTACAGTCACGGCCGCCGGGTTCTGAACATGTTCTGCTATACCGGCGGATTCTCCGTCTATGCGATGCGTGGAGGCGCCACTCTGGTACACAGCGTCGACTCCTCGGCCAAGGCGGTGGCTCTGACCGATGCCAATGTCGAGATGAACTTTCCCGGCGACGGTCGTCACAAGTCGTTCGCCACCGATGCCTTCAAGTATCTCGACGCCATGGCCGACGACTCCTATGACCTGATTGTGCTCGACCCTCCGGCTTTCGCAAAACACCGCAGCGCGTTGCGCAATGCCCTCCGTGGCTATCAGCGGCTGAATGCGGCGGCTTTCAGCCGTATAGCGTCCGGCGGAATCCTGTTCACGTTCAGCTGTTCGCAGGCTGTCACAAAAGAGCAGTTCCGTCTGGCCGTATTTTCAGCTGCCGCACAGACAGGACGGCGGGTACGCATATTGCATCAGCTCACCCAGCCGGCCGACCATCCGGTAAACATCTATCATCCCGAGGGAGAATATCTCAAAGGACTGATATTGTATGTGGAATAATCCAATCTCCCTATATATGAAACTTACATCAATCATTGCGGGTGCGGCACTTGCCGTAAGTGTCACTGCGACGGCCGAAGTATTTTCCGCCGACCCGCCCAAACAAGAATTCAGCTACGTGAACGACCGTTTTGCCGACATCGAGGTTCTGCGTTACAAGGTTCCCGGTTTCGAAGACCTCTCGCTGCGCCAGAAGCAGCTTGTCTACTATCTTACTGAAGCTGCCATATGGGGCCGCGACATACTCTGGGACCAGAACTGCAAGTACAACCTTCCGATACGCTATATGCTTGAGGATGTCTACGCCAATTACAGCGGAGACCGCAAGCTCGACCCGCAGTACAAGGAATTCGAGACCTATCTCAAGCAGGTATGGTTCGCCAACGGTATACATCACCACTATTCCACCGACAAGTTCGTGCCCGGCTTCAGCCGTGAATTCCTCCAGTCCGAACTTGCCAAACTGCCTGCCGATGCCGTATGGCGTCCGATGGAGGCGGAGCTGCTCGAAGTGATATTCAATCCCGATGTGTATGCCAAGCGCGTCAATCAGGCCGAAGGCCAGGATTTGATTCTTACCTCCGCCAACAATATGTACGAAGGCGTGACACAGAAGGAAGGGGAGGATTTCTATGCCGCAATGAAAAAAGCCGACGATGCAACTCCTGTGAGCTATGGCCTTAACGCACGTGTGGTCAAAGACAAAGACGGTAAAATTGTCGAACAGGTATATCGTCTCGGCGGCCACTATGGAGAAGCAATAGCGCATATAGTGGAAAATCTCGAAAAGGCCATGGAGTTCGCTGAAAACGACGCGCAGCGCAAGACTATAGCCAAGCTGATAGACTACTACCGCACCGGCGACCTGCGCACATTCGACGACTACAGCATACAGTGGGTGGAAGACACTGCATCGCAGGTCGACTTTATCAACGGCTTCATAGAAAGCTACGGCGACCCGCTGGGAATGACCGGCAGCTGGGAGTCAATAGTAAACTTCAAGAATATTCCGGCAAGCCACCGTACAGAAGTTCTCAGCGCCGATGCCCAGTGGTTTGAGAACAACTCGCCGGTAGACCCCCGTTTCCGCAAGGAAGAGGTGAAAGGTGTCAGCGCAAAGGTGATAACAGCCGCCATACTTGCAGGTGACGCATATCCCTCTACTCCTATAGGCATCAACCTGCCTAACGCCAACTGGATTCGTGCCGCCCATGGCTCGAAATCGGTGACAATAGAAAACATCACCCAGGCTTATGACGAGGCGTCGCAAGGAAACGGATTCAACGAAGAATTTGTGATTGACGATGCAACATGCAAACTTCTCGACAAATATCTTTTTGTAACCGACAACCTCCACACCGACCTTCACGAATGTCTCGGACACGGTAGCGGACGCCTGCTTCCCGGTGTCGACCCCGATGCCCTCAAGGCTCACGGCTCTACTCTGGAAGAGGCTCGCGCCGACCTGTTCGCTCTCTATTATCTCGGCGACCCGAAACTTGTGGAAATCGGACTGCTCGACAGCCCTGACGCATACAAGGCACAGTACTACAAGTATATACTCAACGGCATGATGACCCAGCTGATGAGAATAGAGCCGGGCAAGGACGTAGAGGAGGCGCACATGCGCAACCGCAAGCTCATTGCCGAGTGGACTTATGAGAAAGGCCGTCCCGACAATGTAATCGAACTTGTAAAGCGCGATGGCAAGACATTCATTAAAATCAACGATTATGAAAAGCTCCGTCAGCTTTTCGGACAGCTTCTGGGCGAAGTGCAGCGCATAAAGAGCGAAGGCGACTATGATGCCGGTGCCGCTCTCGTAGAGACATATGCCGTAAAAGTCGACCCGGCTGTGCATAAAGAGGTACTCGACCGTTACGCTCATCTCAACATAGCCCCCTACCGGGGATTTGTTAATCCGACCTACCGTCAGATTTTCGACGGCAACGGCAATGTAGTGGATGTGGAGATAGAATACAACGAAGACTTTATTCCTCAGATGCTCCGCTACGGAAAAGACTACAATGGTCTGAAGCGCTGATATGAGTCGGCTCTAAGACAGCGACAATACAAAATTAAAGGAGACCCGCCACCCCGGCGGGTCTCCTTTCAGTTATGGGTAAGAAAGAGAGAGTAGAATGAGTTACTTGTTGGAGAAAATCACGATGCGGTTCCAGTTGTTTTCGCTGTAAGGCTGTACGTTGGAGCCTTCGGCCTGGATGGAGAGGCGGTCGGGATTGATGCCGTAGGTGTTGACGAGCATATCGTTGACAGCCTGTGCGCGGCGTTTCGAGAGAGCCATGTTGTAGTCGCTTGTGCCGGTGTCCTTGTCGGCATAACCTACGATGGCCACATTCTGTTCGGGGTTGGCTTTCATCCATTCGGCTACGTTATAGACGTTGACCTGTTCTTCGTCGGTAATTTTGGCCGAGTTGATGGTGAAGCGTACTGTAGCCATCAGCGGAGCTGCTTCGGGTGCAGGTGCGGCCGGCTGTACTTCGGGGCAGGGAAGCTGCGATTCGGCGACAGCCAGTGCGGCTGCTGTAGTGGCAAGTTCGCCGCGGAGGTCATTGACCTGGTTGTTCAGGTTGTTGATGTAGCCGAGATAGTCGCAGGGATTGTAGCTTTCGAAATCACGGCCGCCGATGTAGAAGGTAAAGCCGCCGACGGCGCTGATGTTGATGTCTACGGGGTCGCCGTAAGCATAGTTGTTGTAATTGTCGCCATAGAACTGTGCGCGGCCTTCAGCGAAGAAGTCGACATATTTGCACAGACGGAAGCGGAGTTGCAGACCTGCCGATACCGGAAGTGTCCAGGAATTGTGCTTTCTGTCTCCGTGGCGGTCAGTGATATTGGAGGTTTCCGGGTTGTAATCCCAGGTGAAAGTGCCGCCAAGGCCGACGAACGGCACAATGGAGAACACACGTTTTGAGTTCACGCCTCCGAGGCTGTTGAACATATCCCACATGAAGTCGAGATTGGCGTTCACGAATTTGGCCTTGGAGTATACTTCGTTATCCCAGTGCAGCGGGCCGCCGAGGAAACTCCGACGCCAGCCCAGATAGGGCGATAACCACTTCCCGAATCCGA
>CAMWUD010000081.1 GCA_947177365.1 uncultured Porphyromonadaceae bacterium
CCCTCTCCCCCCCTCGTCACCCCGCCCTCCTCTGCCACCTCCCCCAACTCTTTTTACTCCGACAGCTCGGACTCCTCTTACAACTCTGTTAACTCTGAGAACTCCGAGAGCTCCGAGAACTCCGAAAACTCTGAGAACTCCGAGTGCTCTGAGAACTCTGAGTACTCAAGATTCCCGTGATTTCCGATACTCTCTGCGAGCCGCCGACATCTGCTCTCTGATACCACCCTGCTTAAGAAAATCAGCCTTCTGGCGTTCAATCAGCCTGAAGAGCAGCACGTCGGCCTGATGAATAAGAATTATCGCTATGTTAGCTACAGTTTCTGCTGACCGCACCTTCACAGCCTCCCGGAAAAAAGCAGAGTCGTGATTGTTCGCGCAGATTCGCCGCGTAGTCACTGCCTTTTCACTGTTTTTGTCCCAGATTTCAAGATCGCGTACCCTGAGGTAGTCTTCATAGTCAATCAGCAACTCCTGAAGACTCGCCTTTGCAACATTCGTAAGCTTGATTTCCGTCTCCTTCGAAGTAGAACCGGCACTGCTTCCTTCGGCAATATTTTGCTTACCGCTGCGTGCGGCCTGAATCATCTGGTCAACAGTCCGATCCCCGCGAGTCAGAAATCTTTGTGCGAAAATATATGTCACATCATATATAATCTCCGCAACCCGGTATGCCCGTAGCTTGCGGTAAAAACCTCTCTGAGGGATGAATTTACAAGACATCATATTGAATGTTAGACGTTTATTCCGACAACAACGATACTGTTCCTTCCTCGCAGATTCAGAATTTCAGTGTTGCTGTCTCTGCAAAGTTAAGAAAATTATTTGACGAAGATGAGAGGACATTGAACAGTTAATTTAAAATCAGCAAAATTAGTGTTCGACAATAAATGTTAACGCCAGGGTTGCATATTCTTTCGCATTTTGTGCGCTACCAAATCAGGAGTGTACATCAAGGCTCTTAATATGGTATCAGATTCCGCTGTCCGGTAAATGACGGACAATATCTGACTAACAACTTCACCGCTACAAGTGTTGCCGCAAGCACACTTGCAAACAGAAGCCAGTAATTGCCGATGAAATTCTCCAGCAGCAAAAACAGCATATAATGTGTGCACAGAACTGTGAGGCTGTAGCGACCGAGGAAATTCAACAACGGAAAACGGTTTATAACAGCCATTATTCCAAATACGGCGGCCGTACCTGCAAATCCAGGAAGGTATGCCTCCAATGGCCATATGTGACCATAAAGAGAAACGAACACATACGGGGAAAATATAGTCCAGACAACCGATGAACAGATTATAGCCACAACGCCCTTCAGACTCCGGAAACGAAATACAAGAAGGCCGCGCTGACGAAGAACTTCACCAGCGAACATAAACGGAAGCATTTCAAGAGCGGTAAAGAAATGAAAATCGTAAAGAAACATCATCGCAATATTGCCTCGCAATGAAACCTCTGAATAATCTTGTTCGAAATACCAACCCGCAATAGCTGTGGCTATCACAAGCAATCCTCGTAACAGAATATGTCTGCCCAGCCTCGAAACTGCATAGTATGCCATAAATGAAAAAAATATACACCACAGGTACCAGGACGGGAGATTGGCCGGAAATTTTATGAATCCGTATGGCGAATAACCTCCAAGCACCGACTGCCAGTCTATGCCGGAATCCGGCACAATACGCCCTATAACATAAACCACGCAATATCCGGCAAGACACACGAGCAGAAAAAATGCCCATGGCACAAGCAATAGATTAATCTTGCGAACAATAAAACGTCTGAACGGTACCTCGGGATTGAAAAACAAAGCAGCACAGAAAAAAAATGCCGGCAGATACATGCAGCGTATCAGATCATAAAGCCACGGACAATATGTGACATGGCAATGGAAAGAGATAACGAAGAACATGCAGAATCCCTTTACAAGATCTACAAATTCTATACGCGAGGGGGGGGTAGATTTTAATTTATTCATTTTTTCCGGACATCAACTATAAATGTATTCTTAAACGAAAGGTCGCATCCGAGACTTTCCTTGAATGTGCAAAGTCCGCAGTCCGGTATGCCCCGGCTTGAACTTGGGCCGATGTCGAGTGTGGTGAAACCTGCATTTCGATAAAGCTCTGCAACACATCCGGCAAGGAAATTCATAGGACGCTCGGCCGCGTAGCCAGCTATATCGCCCCAATAAATCACCTGTGCTACAGACGGATTCAGTCTGTATACAACCGCTGCTGCCACAGCTACACCGTCGAGCGACAGCAGATGCCAGTCGATGTCGACAACGGCGGCTGTGGCCTGCAGTGCGTCATAGCTCATGGCCAGCGGATAGCCGTGTTCCTGCCGATTGCGGCGAATCACCTCATAGACCTGCCGGGAGTCTGCATCCGGCGTGAATACAAAACCTGCCCGCAACGACCGGTTATAATGGTTTCGGGCGTTGCCTCCGAGCCCTGATGCAAAGTCAGGATAACGGGTCAGCGGATAGCTATAGTTGTAGTCGATAAAACTCTCCTTCGCCACGGCAGCGAACGCCCCCTTAAGGCGCGGCAGCATCATAGGGTCGTAAAAGTCAGGAGCCAGAGTAAGCCGCAACGGAGAGTCAAGCCGATGTCGCAGTTCAGCGGCAAACTCCATACATGTGGCAAAAGCCTGCGGACGTCGATACAACACTTCGCCGAACGGAGCGGAATACGGCACACACCATTCGCCATCGCGCTTTCCGGCAAGAAGTCCGAGCCGAGCCTTGCCCTTGCTGTCGCACAACGCATAGGCCGCCAGACGCTCCGCCCTGGGAGCATTGAGGAGATTGAAGGCCTTACTGCCGTAAGGCGTTACCGATGCGGGAAATTCCCGGTAGAGTTCTTCAACGGCAAGTTCGTGCAGTTCCATTATCCTGCAAATTGTCCGGCGCCCTCGCGGAGCACCTGCGGGTCCGACGAATCAGTTATATCCACCACTGTCGAAGGCACGTCGAGTCCCTCGCCGCCGTCAATCAAGGCATCTGCCCGATATTCGAAGTCAATGGCGAGCGCCGCCGGCGACACTATGTCATCGGGGTCTTCAGGCGCCACCGACGACGACAGCACCGGATTGCCCAGAGCCGCCGCGAGCGCGCGGGCCACGGCGTTGTCGGGTATACGAACTCCTACGGTCTTGCGTCCCTTGAACTGACGGGGCAGCGTATGCGCGGCCGGAAGCACGAAAGTGAACGGTCCGGGCAGATAATCGCGCAGCAGCCTGAACGCACGGTTGTCGATGCGAGAATATTCCGATGCCTGCGCTATATCGCTGCATACAATCGACAGCAACTGGCGGTCAGGATCGATATTCTTGATTTTGCACAGCTTTTCTACCGCTTTGGTATTCAATGCGTCACAGCCGATTGCATAGAGGGTGTCGGTCGGATATATGACCACACCGCCTTCGCGCAGAAGTCCGACGGCCTTGTCGATGACGCGGCTGTCGATATTGTCGGGATATATGGTGTACGTTCTCATATCTTTTTGCAAATTTCATCAAACGACAGTCCTTGCAGATCCTTTGGCGACAAGAGGGCTTCCGACGGGTCGAACGGCCACTCGATGCCTATCGCCGGGTCGTCGAAGCGCAGGCAGAGCTCGGCTTCAGGTGCATAGTAATTGTCGACCTTATACTGAAACTGGGCTTCATCGCCAAGCACGGCGAATCCGTGGGCGAATCCCCGCGGCACAAACAGCTGGCGTCCGTTGTCGGCGCTGAGCTCCACCGTCACATATCTGCCGAATGTATCGGACCCTTTGCGCAGGTCGACAGCCACATCAAGAACCCTGCCGCGCGACACCCGCACAAGCTTGGCCTGCGCGGCATCGCCCCGCTGCAGATGCAGGCCGCGTATTACCTTTCCGGATGAGAACGACTCGTTTTCCTGCACGAATTCCACCGGACCTACAATATTGCGGAAATCACACAGGCGGAAGGTCTCGCAGAAGTAGCCGCGCGCATCGCCGAAGCGCTGTGGCTCTATAATCCATACGCCGCTGATGGATGTTTTAATAAAATCAGTCATTGCCTCAGTTGGAGATTTCCGGCGTGCCGAAAATCTCAATTGTTAATTTTTAATAAGCGTTTTCGCTTTTTCTCTGCAAAAATACTAAATTTGCATATAATAATTACACACATGATGAAAAAAATAACTCTGACCGTTCTGGCAGCCGCCATGCTGCTGCCTCTCGCCAACTATATATCCGGCCAGCAGATGCAGCTTACGCCCAACAACAAACTGCGTATGGCCGAACAGATTATCGAAAACTACTATGTGGAGGACGTTGACGCCGACTCTGTGGTCCAGGAGGCTATCGTGGCCATGCTCAAGACCCTCGACCCCCACTCCGCATACTCGACTCCCGAGGAGACTACCGAACTGAACCAGCCGCTCGAAGGCAAATTCTCCGGCATCGGCATTCAGTTCAACATGAGCACCGACACCGTGTATGTGATTCAGCCCACGGGCGGAGGTCCGAGCGAAAAAGTGGGAATACGGCCCGGCGACAAAATCATCAGCGCCAACGACACCATTCTGGCCGGACGAAAACTCCCGAATTCAAAAATCCTCAAGACTCTCCGAGGTGAAAAGGGTTCGAAAGTACGACTGATGATTAAGCGTGGCAATGAGCCAGAACTGCTTGAATTCGTCGTCACCCGCGATGACATACCCATCTACAGCGTCAGCGACACCTACATGGTCGACGACAAGACCGGATACATTGCTGTGAGCCGCTTTGCCGAGGACACTCCCCAGGAAGTACGGGAGGCCGTGCTGAATCTCAAGCGCAAAGGTATGAAACAGCTCATAATCGACCTTCAGGACAACGGAGGCGGATACCTCGGCGCAGCATGCCAGATGTCGGCCGATTTCCTGCATGCCGGCGACCCTGTGGTGTATACTTCGGGCCGCAACAGCGCTCCGCAGCATTACAACCTTGACACGGACGGACCGTTCACCGACATCCCCGTGGTGGTGCTGGTAAACCAGTATTCGGCATCGGCATCGGAAATATTCTCGGGTGCCATGCAGGACAACGACCGCGGACTTGTGGTCGGACGCCGCACTTTCGGCAAAGGTCTCGTACAGCGTCCGTTCCCCTTCCCCGACGGCTCGATGATACGCCTTACCACCGCCCGCTACTACACACCCTCGGGTCGATGCATACAGAAGCCATACGACAAGGGACACAGCGAGGAATACCAGCTCGACATGCTCAACCGCCTCAACTCCGGCGAACTGTGGAGCGCCGACTCCATAAAGCTCATCGACAGCCTTAAATACAGCACATTGCGCAACCACCGCACTGTTTATGGCGGCGGCGGAATCCTGCCTGATATATTCGTGCCTGTCGACACAACCTACTTCACGCCCTACTACCGTTCGATGCTGGGCAAAGGCTCGCTCAACGCTTATGTGCTGAACTATGTGGACTCAAACCGCAAACTGCTCCAGAAACAGTATCCTGACGAAGAGACATTCTACCGCGACTTCAATGTGACAGACGACATGCTGCAGGCTCTGGTCGACCGGACAACAGCAGACAGCACTGAATACAATCAGGACGAGTGGCTCAGATCAAAGCCTTATGTGACCGCGATAGTCAAAGGACTGATTTCACGCGATTTGTTTGAACGCGGCTCCTTTGCAAGAGCCACCAACATGTTCAATCCTGTGTTCAAGGCCGCGCTCGAGGCAATCAACGACCCGCGCCGATATAACCAGCTTCTCGGATACGAATGACACCTGCTGAGATTCTGAAAAAATTCTACGGCTACGACAGCTTCCGACCGGGCCAGGCGGAAATAATCGATGCCGTAACGCACGGACGCGACTCTCTGGTGCTGATGCCCACAGGAGGAGGCAAATCGCTGTGTTTCCAGATTCCGGCTCTGTCAATGCCCGGCTTCGCTGTCGTCGTATCGCCGCTTATCGCTCTGATGGATGACCAGACCGCCGCACTCCAGGCCAACGGCATTCCCGCAGCCGCCGTACACTCCGGACACAGCGAAACCGACAATTATTCGGTGATGAACGCTCTGGCGGAGGGGAAAATCAAACTGCTGTACATTTCTCCGGAACGCCTGCTGCTTGAAATCGACCGCTGGTCGGACCGCATGCCGGTGAGTCTGTTCGCCATCGACGAGGCGCACTGCATATCGCAGTGGGGACACGACTTCCGTCCGGACTATACCGAACTGGCCCGGATAAAGCAGAAGTATCCGCGCGTGCCGGTAATGGCTCTCACCGCAACCGCCGACCGCCTGTGCCGCTCCGACATCGCCGCCAATCTGAAACTCGACAATCCGTTTGTCTGGACAGGCTCGTTCGACCGGCCCAACATATCGCTGCAGGTGGTGAGCAATCCCGGCATGCAGGTCAAGATGCGTATGATTTCCGACCTAATACGCCGGCATCCGAATGACTCCGGCATTGTATACTGTCTCAGCCGCAAGGCCGCGGAAGACATGACCGCCCGAATCAACAGTCTTGGGTTCAAGGCAGTATGCTATCATGCCGGAATGGGAAGCTTAGAACGCTCCGCAGCCCAGCGGGCTTTCATCAACGGCGACGTCCAGGTGGTGTGCGCCACGGTGGCATTCGGCATGGGCATCGACAAGAGCAACATCCGCTATGTGGTGCACAACAACCTGCCCTCGAACATAGAAAGTTATTATCAGGAAATCGGACGTGCCGGACGCGACGGACTCCCGGCTCATGCCCTGCTGTTCTATTCCATGGCCGACATGATCACCCTGCGCAATTTCGCCGAGGAGTCAGGCCGGAGCAACGTCAGCAGCGAGAAACTGCAGCAGATGCTGCGCTTCGCCCAAGCCGGTGTCTGCCGCCGCAGAATATTGCTGAATTATTTCAGCGAACCGTCGGACCACGACTGCGGCAACTGCGACATATGCCTCAATCCTCCGCACCGCTTCGACGGCACCACTCTGGCCCAGATGGCTCTGAGCGCTTCGATTCGCGTGGGCGGAAAGGCGGGCATGTATATGCTCAACGACATTCTGCGCGGCTCGCTGAAGTCTGACATCAGGAGGATGGGATTCGACAAAATCAAGACTTTCGGCGCCGGACGCGACCTGAACGTAGCCCAATGGAACCACTATCTGTCGCAGATGGTGCAGCTTGGTCTGTTCGAGATTGCCTATGACGAAAGCAATCATCTCCGCCCCACCCGGCTCGGACTCGATGTCGTGTACGGGAGAGCCAAGGTGGAAATGGCCCAATATGTGGCGGAAAGCGCAAAAGACAGTAAAAAACGAAAAGAATCACGCGCGACCGTACCGCCGCAGGCGCTCGACCCGGAAACTCAGCTTTTCGAGCAGCTCAAGAAAATCAGAATGGCGATTTCACAGCAGGAAGGCATCGCGGCATACATGGTGTTCAGCGATGCCACTCTGCAGGATATGGCCCGCAAACGACCCAAATCCGTTGAGGAAATGGCTCTGGTCAGCGGTGTGGGCGAGCGCAAGCTCGTGCGCTTCGGCAACCGTTTCATAATGGCCATCCGCAAATTCGAAGGTCTTGCGGCCACCATGCCTCAAGGCAGCAGCATAAGGCACACTCTGATTCTATACAACAGCGGAATACCGGTGCCGGAAATCGCAAAAGAGCGCAATCTGGCCGAAAGCACTGTGTACAGCCACATCGCAAAACTGATCGACGAGGATATGATCACTCAGTTCGGTGCCATGCTGAGCCGCAGGCAGTATGAGGATATACTGAAAATCCGGCGCGAGCATCCGGATGATTTTTCCGACCACATGCCGGAGAATCTGAAACCGCTGCAGTCTGTGGCCTGGGCCATCTACAACTACCAGCAACGCCACGCAAAAGTCTGAGAGCGGCTGTCACAGCCCCAGAAAGGCCCGAAACTCCCGCCTTATGCCGCACAGTCCGAACTCTTCTTCGACCCGCTGCGGACTCCGGTCGCCAAGTCGGCGTATCTCCGAAGGATTCCCCAGCAGCGCATCCACTACCGATGCCCATGCCTCCGGCCTGTTTTCCGGCACGCGAGTCAGCACATCGCCAAGGCACTCAAGTCCTTCATAACCTGCGGCGGAAGTCACCACACAGCAACCCGCCGCCAGAGCATGCAAAATTTTGTTCTGCACTCCGGAACCGCTCAGCATCGGTGCCACCACGAGCGCGCATTCTCTGTAATAAGTATCAAGTGAAGGAACAAAACCGGTGACTGTAACCCCGGGCAACTCGTCCAAAGCTTTCACCGATGCGACAGGCGACGCTCCGGCTATCACAAAGCGGCAGTCCGGACGACGTTCGTGCAGCAGCGGCATCACCTGCCGGGCAAAGAAGTCCACGGCTCTGACATTCGGTTCATAGTCCATTTTGCCTACGAAGAGTATGTCGCGTGCATCGGTCCGGTACTCACAGCGTGCCGCCTCCCCGGCTTCGTCTACCGCATTTCCGACTATCACCTTGTTACCTCCCGGCAGATAGTCGCGGTCGGCAGCCGAGATATAGGCCACGCGGTCGAACAAGTCTACAGTCTCGGTCTCGAAACGCCTCATGCGGCGTGCCTCCTCGCCATAGAACAGTTTTTTCAGCCCCGTAGACGCGGCTGACGCACGTTCATAGTTCATTGTGAGCGAGTCGGTCATGTCGAGCAACTTCACCGGAGCCAACGAAGCCCCGGCGTACTGCGCCATAACCGGCGAGGCACAGAAAAGCAAATCATAGTCGGCGGCCGTCGACTTGACAAAGCGCATAAGCCTGCGGTCGTAAAAATGATTCACAGCCTCGGGGGCTGTTCCGAACAAGGTTCGGAGCGAACGGCAGTAACGCCTCAGTCGCGGCGCGTAAAAGCAGTACTCGCGGCTGACTCCCTTATACTCATCCTTGACCGACCTCTCCTGTGCCTTATGGCTGATGAAAGCGATATCGACATTGCATACCTCGCCAAGAAGCCGCAGGCTCTGTGATATTCTGAGTCTGTCGCCGCCTACCACGGGATAAGGTGGAACATGAGTGAGAAACAGCGCCCGCTTCATAATGTCAGCTATCAGTATTTGCGCCGTGGATTGGCCGGGAACCACCCTTTACGCACCCTCTCCCGCTGCTCGAATATCTCTTTTATAGTCCAGAACGATGAGAATGCCACGACTCCTAATAGAGTCGACAACATCACATCTGAAACAAAGATAGATGCCGCGCAGGCCGCTATGCCAAGCACAAGGAACCACCCCCAGCAACGTACGCCAAAGTAGTACTCGCATTTTATCACTACCGGATGGAATATGCCTATAACCAAAAACGTACACAGACCGATGGCAAGTCCGGTCAGACCGTGGGCTGTCAGAAATTCTGTAATCATATTGCAAAAATACAATCTTTCAGCGGGTCGGACAGCCGCGCCCGTCCGTATTTAATAAACATTAACACCTTTTTTCGACCGCCTATCACTTTTTTAGCCTAACTTTGCGTTAGAATTTCTGAGGGGCTCGGCCAAACATGGCAGAGTCGCTTATTTTTTTTAATCTCTCAATAATTTATCACGAATATCATGGCTATCACCTATATGACTAAAGAGGGCTACAAGAAAAAGATGGACGAAATCGCCTATCTCGAATCTGTAAAACGCCCCGAAATTTCACGCGCCATCGCCGAAGCCCGCGACAAAGGCGACCTTTCCGAGAATGCCGAATACGACGCCGCAAAAGAAGCCCAGGGC
>CAMWUD010000082.1 GCA_947177365.1 uncultured Porphyromonadaceae bacterium
CGGATACCACGGTTGAGGTTCCAGTCGCAGACGTTGCATACGAGATAGTATTCGTCTTCAACCACGTAGCTCTGGTAAGGCAGAACCTTGTAAGTGGTGGTGGCATAATAGTAGTCCAGACCGCCGAGCTCCAAGGTGGCGTTGCCGTTGATGGCATAGGCCGGGAAGCGGACGTTGACAGTCTGTTCGGCGGGCGATTTGCTCACCATCTCGCGGATAGCGTTGGTGAGTTCGGCGGGAGCCACATACACCACATCGTCGGTGATGGTGGTGGCCACGCGGACAACCTTGGTGAAATCGGCGTCAGAACCCACTTCCATGGGCACCTCCAGAGTGTAGGTGTCGGGGAAGTCGGTGAGTTCGGCGATGTTCATCACCGGAACGAGTTCGCCCTTTTCGGCATACTCGTTGAGGTTGAGGGGGTTTGTTACACCGTAGTCGCCCTGCGAGAGGGTCAGGCCTGCGGCGTCGAATATTTCGGGCTGGGGATACTCCTGTGCCGGGGGATTAGGCAGTTCGTCGTCGCATGCAGCGAAGCCGAGGCTCAGTGCAATCCCGCAAAATAATGCGAATTTTTTCATTGTTTTGTTTTTGTGTTTTATCGTGATGGACTCCGGCGGGATGGCTCCCGGCGGAGTCCGGGACAATAATATCTGAAGAATTGCTTATTCGGCTGGTTCGCTGAATACGGGTTCGTTCACACCGCTGGCATCAAGACCCACAGTCACATCCCACTTGCCGTAGCGGAACCATACTTTGGGCTTGTTCTTGTCAACCAGACTTACAACCAGAGTCATCTCGGTGTCTTCTTCGAGACATACACCCCAGTTGCCGTCGCCGTACACGGCGCTGCCCTTGTAGAGGCCGTCCTCGAAGAGTCCGTTGAGAGGCTCTACATAGAAGTTGGCCTCGTTGGACGCGATTTCATACTGCTGCTTGTCCCAGCCCACCAGTTCGGTGAAGAAACGCCACTGGGTGTTGTAGTCGTTACCGGTAGCTCCGGCGTGAACAGTCTCGGTAGCCGGCATCAGGAAGGTTCCTGCATAGATCTTGCATCCGATTTCGGGCTCGATGAGCTTGTACTTCTCATAGAAGGCTGCAAATTCCGCAGAGGGAGTCTGGAATGCACCGTCATCGAAGTAACCGCAGTCACCTACCACGAATATGAATCCGGCCTTGGGTATGGCGTAGCTGAACTGCACGTTCTTGTACGACACCACGTTGCTGCTGACGATGCGACTGCCGGGTACGCCCTGGATTTCGCATACGCCGCGGAAGTAGACGGGCATCACGGTAGCGCCGTTGTTGTCGAGGTAGTCCTGATACTGCTCTTCGTCTTCGATTCCGAGCAGCTTGGTCATGGCCACAGCCAGGTCGTAGGTACGGAATTTCATTTCGCCGCTGTAGATGTCGTCGTTGCTGAGTTCGACGTAGTTGGCGTCCTGATTATCTGTAGCGTCAACGAAGTTCGGGCTCAGCGACACCTGTGCGCCGTAAGCGGCCTGGGCTGCGAAGCCGTAGTCGGGCTGGGAAGCATAGAGAACGAAGGTCGACTTGTCCTCCATGTCGGCTGTAGTGGCGAGATACTCGTTCTGCAGCGCGGGAGTGTTGATGGTGAACGAAGTGGGTTCCTGGAACACCGGCTTTTCGGTGTCGACACAGCTTTGCATGGCGGATGCCACGGCCACCCCGGTCAGAAGATATATGAATTTTTTCATTGTTGTTGTCATTGTTTTGAATGATTACACAATCACTTCCATTAATAGCCGGGGTTCTGACCCACGGTGGCTACATACTGGTAGGGGATGGCGAACAGAGCGCGGTAGTCGGGTATCGAGGCACCGGTTTCTACGCCGCCCTTCCACGACCACAGATAAGTGGAGCCGGTGTAGCGGTTGAAGCGGATAAGGTCGCTGCGGCGGTGTCCTTCCATGTAGAGCTCGCACTGACGTTCGTGGAGAATCTCGGAGGCGCTGGGCTGCGAGATGGGGTCGAGACCTGCACGGGCGCGTACCCGGTTGAAGTAGTCGTAACCGTTGCAGTTCACACCGTGGAGCTGACATTCGGCCAGCATCAGGTAGGCATCGGCCAGACGGAACAGCGGATAGTCGGTGTCGCTGATCTGCGAGTCGTTGTTGGTGGCACCGGCTGCGTTGTAGTAGTCGTCTTCGGTGGTGTTGGTATACTTGATGAGCATATAGCCGCAGGAAGTCTCGTTGTAGCCGGCCAGGTCGGGGATGTCTTCCTGGAAGCTGCCTTCGTAGATCAGACGGCGGGGGTCACCCTTGAGAGCGCGTGAAAGCTCGGGGCGCAGACGCAGACCCGACCAGGGAGTACCTGAGTTGTTGAGCTTGGTGAGCTGCTCAGCCAGCGGGGTGTCGTCGCCTTCGGCTTCGATCCATGCGCCCACGGTCAGGTAGGTGGTACCGCCGTAGGTTTCGGTGAAGCCAATGCGCTGGGGTACACCCCAGATGATTTCGCCGTTGCCGACATATTTGTCGTTCGAGGCGCAGAAGAGGTATTTGTACTCGGGAGCGAGCTGCAGACCGGTATTCACCACATTCTTGAGGGCATCGGCGCATTCCTGCCACATGGGGGTGCCGGTGTATACCTCGGCGTTGAGGTAAAGCTTGGCAAGGAGCATGTAGCCGGCCTCGCGCGATACGCGTCCGTATACCTGCTGTGCGGCGGGGATGAGGTTGTCGACGTGAGCCTTCAGGTCGGCAACGGTGCCGTCGAAGAGCTGCTTGCGGTCGTAGGTCTCGGGGATTGCGCCTGTGGGGCTGTCCTCGGTAATCCAGGGGCCGCGACCGAAGAGGTCAATCAGATAGTAGTTGGCGAGGGCGCGGAGGGTACGGGCCTCGGCGTCGAGCGCCTTGATTTCTTCGTCGGTATAGTATGCCGGGCCGTATTTGTGCAGGTCGTTGATATATACCGATGCGATCTTGGCGAGGTGGTTCTCACGCGAGTAGGCTGCGTACTGCCATTCGTTGTCGTTGCCCCAGGTGTTGAAGTTGAGCACAGTGTAGCCGGGGTCGTTCCATTTCTCGGAGATGAAGCACTCGTCGGCCACGATTTCCTGAAGGTTGAAGTGGCAGCGTGTGAAAGAGCCTGCACCGCCGTCCGACACATCCAGACCATCGCTGGTGAGGAGGTCGTAGTAGAGAGCGCCTAAGAGCGATTCCATCTCGGCCTTCGACGAAGGCTCGATCTTGATGTCCGGGTCTTCGGGCTTCACATCGAGGTCTCCCACACAGGAAGAGGAGAACATGGTGGAGAGCACCACGGAACCCAGAGCCAGATATTTTGAAATTTTCATATATTGTCTGTTATTCAGTTTCTAAAATAATGATGTGGAAGAGACTTAGAAAGTAGCCACGATGCCGAGCGAGCCTGTGATAGGACGCGGGTAAACGCTGTTGTCGATACCCTGGCTGAAGGTTACTTCGGGGTCAAGACCCTTGTACTTGGTGATTACGAACGGATTCTGTACGGCGCCGAACACACGCAGACGCAGCTTGTTGTTGAGCAGCTTGGGCCAGGTGTAGCCGAGGGTGATGTTGTCGCAGCGTACGAACGATGCGTTCTGCACGAAGTAGTTCGAGCAGATGAGTTCAGTGCTCTTGGTCTGCTGGAAGAGGTAGGAGTCGGACAAGAGGTTCGACAGAGGCACTGCAGCGGTGGAGCTGATGAATACGTTGTTGGCCTGGTTCTTGTTGTATACCCAGTTGTCGAAGTTGCCACGGAGCACGATGCCGAGGTCCCAGTTCTTGAAGCTGAAGTTGTTGTTCCAGGTAGCGGTCACGGTGGGGTTGATGCTGTGATAGAAGATTTTGTCAGCATCGGTGATGATACCGTCGCCGTTCTGGTCCACGAACACGCCTTCGAGGGGCAGACCGTCGGCGTCATATACCTGCTCGTATACATAGAAGCTGTATGCCGGGTGTCCTACTTCATGCTTCTGGATGTTCACACCGTTGTCGATGCCGCCGGTAACACCGGAGTAGCCGTCGGCCAGACGGGTGATCTTGTTCTGGTTCCAGCCTACGTTCACGCTGGTGGTCCAGGTGAAGTCGCGGGTCATTACCGGACGGGCGGTGACGTTGAAGTCGATACCGTAGTTCTCAAGGTCGCCGGCGTTGATGTTACCGGTGTTGGAGAGGTTCGAGCCTGCGGGATAGTTGGCGCCTACCAGAAGGTCTTTGGTCTTGCGCTGGTAGTAGTCGATGCTACCTTCGATACGACCGTTGAGGAAAGCGAAGTCGATACCGCCGTTCCATGTGTGGGTTTCTTCCCACTTGAGGTCTTCGTTGTATTTGTCGGGGTTGAGGGTGAACACATAGTCGCCGTTGATGGGGTAGCGGCCGGTGGTGTTGTTCGACCAGTAGTATGTGCCTAAGTAGGGGAAGTAGTCGCTGCCGAGGTCCTGCTGGCCGGTGACACCGTAGCCTGCGCGGAGCTTGAGTTCGCTCAGCACGCCGCGGGCGCCTTCCATCCAGGCTTCGTCAAGGAGCTTCCAGCCGAGCGCGAAGGCGGGGAAGGTACCCCAGCGGTGGTCCTTGCCGAAGCGGCTGGTACCGTCGCGACGCACGGTGGCGGTGATCATGTAGCGGTCATAGAAGGTATAGTTCAGACGTGCGAAGAACGACACGAGCTGGTAGGGAGCCACATCGGTGGTGGTGGCTGCATACTGATAGAGAGCGTACTGACGCAGGTCGGCATCGGCCGCGTTGGCGATAGCCGGGTCGACATAGCCGCGACCGTGGCCTACCTTTTTGAATTTCTGCCAGGAGTAGCCGGCGGTAAGGTCAACAAACGAGTGGGCTTCCTTGAAGTCCTTGCTGTAATTGAGGTAGAAGTCGAGCAGCAGGTTGTAGGTGCGGTCGTTGCTCCAGCCTACATTGGTGTAGCCGCGCTTGTAGTTGGTCACATCGCCGTTGGGTTCCTGTACGGAGAAACCACCGAGCCATGCGTTGGGCGAGAATGCGGTATTGAGGCTCGAGCATTCGCCGTGGGCGTAGTCGTAACCAAGGTTGAGGTTGGCGCGGAGGTCGCGCAGGAAGGGCATCTTCAGGTCGAACTGGATGTTACCGATCGACTGCCATACGTTCGACTTGCTGTAGTAGTCTTCGATCATCGACACGGGGTTCACAGCCTGGAGGGTGTTGATGTCGGTACCCACGTTGTTGGGGCCGGCTACTTCACCTGAGCTTACGTAGGTGGTCCAGTTGTTGAACACGTTGCCTTCGGGGTTCTTCACGGGCAGTGTGGGGTTGAACGACACAGCGCCGCCGAGGGGACCCTGCTGGTAGTTGTTACGTACGTAAGCGCCCTTGATGTTGGCGTTGACCATCAGAAGGTCGTTGAAGAATGTGGGGCTGAGGTTAAGAGAGCCGCTCACTCGCTCCATGGAGCTGCCGCGGATGATACCCTGGTTGTTGGTATAGCCGATTGAGGCGTGGTAGGGAAGGAAGCCTGCGGTACCGCCTATGCTCACGGTGTAGTCCTGAGAGAAGGAGGTGCGGAGAACTTCTTTCTGCCAGTCGGTGTTATAAACCACACGTTCGCCGTTGACGAGCTGGCCGAGGGCTCTTGCCTGGGCTGATTCAGCGCCGTACTGGCCGATGATGAAGTCGGAGAATTCGTTTCCGTCCATCATGTTCATGTAGTTGCGGGGAGTGTTCACCAGGAAGTTGGCTGCGAAAGTCACCTGAGGCTTGCCGCTCTTGCCTTTCTTGGTGGTGATGATGATGACACCGTTCGACGCGCGCGAACCATATATAGCGGTTGCGGATGCGTCCTTGAGGATGGTCATCGACTCGATGCTTTCAGGATTGACAAGCGAGAGAATATTTGACGAACCGGTCACGCCCTGGCTGTTCATGGGCACACCGTCGATTACAACCAGAGGTTCGTTTGATGCAGAAAGCGAGGCACCGCCACGAATCTGGATTGAAGCGCCGCCCGAGGGGTTACCGCCGTCGGTGGTCACAACCACACCGGGGCTGGCACCTACGAGAAGGTCCTGGGCCGAAGTGGCCAGACCGGCTTCAACTTCACCGGGTTTTACGGTCGACACCGAACCGGTGGCATCTGATTTCTTTACGCGTCCGTAGCCGACTACTACAAATTCGTCGAGTACTTCGGTATCGGATTTAAGGTTGACATCGATGCGGGTGCGTCCGTCGACCGCGATGGTCTGGGGAGTGCAGCCTACGAGCGAGTAAACCAGCTTTGCCTTGGGTGACACCTGGATTTCGTAGTTACCGTCGAAATCGGTGGTAACACCGGTGGTGGGCTGGCCCTCCAGAGCCACGGTGGCACCGATTGCCGGCTCGCCTTCAGCGTCGTATACCACGCCGCTGACCGTGATCTTTTGCGCTAAAGCGGGAAAGCTGAGGCAGAGCACCATTACCAGTGCAAGCCAAGCCTTCCGGTTCATTTGCTGACAAATGTTCTTCATGCAAGTTTTGTTTTTAAGTTTGACGTATTTTTGATTGTTTTATGTTACACATCAATGTAATGCCGCCAAGCATACCACTATATACACGACAAACGGCTCCGGATAAGCGGCCAATCAGCCGCGCCGGGGCTTAACGCTGCGCGCAACAATGTGATAATACTTTAGGCATTAGATCTTCCGTAAGTAATTTTTTGCTCTATCTTATAATCTCGTTTCAAGAATCACGCATCGGAAAAATCGCCCCACAGGACGTTCTATCCTTTTTGCTCCGCAAAATAAACTAAAATTTTTCTAACAGCACACTTTTTAACTCAAAATTTTGCATATCCCGCTAATTTTAACACTTAAATGTTAAATTAACAATTGCCAAAAAGACTGGACCGAGACCATTTTCCAACATTTCTTGCACATAGCGGATGACTCGCAGACGGAGTCTCTCCGCAAAAAATTATCATATCTCTTGCGCGATTAATGCTGTTTTGCTAACTTTGCAGCTAATATGCGCACTTATGCGCATTTCTGACACATAAAAATATCATGTTTAAATACTTTATTTCCGCCACCGTGGCGGCCGCTGCAAGCGTGTCGGCGTCTGCTATTGCCATCGACGCCACTCCCGGCGGCCTGTCCGGACTCATCGACACACCTGATGCCGTGAACGAACTCACTGTCACCGGCAGCATCGATGCCCGCGACCTATTTTTCATTGCCGACGAGATGACAGCTCTCACCTCGCTCGACCTCTCCGCCGCAAAGATAGCGGCATACGAAGGCCCGGCTGTACACCTGAACGTCCGATACGATGAGAACCAGATTCCCGCCGGTACCTTTGCCGGAAGCAGGCTCGAAAACGTGAAATTCGGCGCCGTATCAGCTTCACGCCCCGCTCTGATCATCGGCCAGGCTGCCTTCGCCGGCTCCGGTCTCAAAAGCATCGACATCCCGGCGGGATATACAGTCGACGCAGGCGCTTTCGCCGGATGCCGCCAGCTCACTTCCGCCACCATGTCCTCGCCGGTGCCAGACGGCTGCTTCAGCGGCTGCTCAGCCCTCGAAACGGCAAACATAGGAAATACAAGCACTGTCGGCATGGCAGCCTTCAAAGACTGCGCCGCGCTTAGCTCAGTCAGCGGGGTTTCCGCCCTGAAATCCATCGGAAACGATGCCTTCGCCGGATGCAGCTCGCTGACCTCCATGACTTTCCCCGCCTCGCTCACCGCCCTGGGCAATTCGGCCTTCGCCTTGAGCGGACTCACCGCCGCCGACCTCTCGGCCTGCCGCCAGCTCGGCGCCATCGGCGACTGGGCGTTCACCGGCTGTGCCGCCCTTAAGGAAGTGCGCCTGCCCCAGAGCATCAGCACTCTCGGCGAAGGCAGCTTCTTCGACTGCGCCGCGCTCTCGTCCGTCAGCATGCCGGCAAGCTGTCCGGTACTGAGCGCTTATTCTTTCAAAGGCACATCGGCCGATGCCTCCGCCTTGATTAAGGAAGACACTGCCGAAATCGGCGACTATGCCCTCAGCGGAAACACCGCCACCACTTCCGTGGCTCTGCCCGAATCGCTCGAATACATCGGCGACCACGCCATGGCCGGCATGAGTTCGCTCGCTGAAATCAACGGCGAGGCTCTCACCGCCGTACCGGCCCTGGGCAACGACGTATGGGCCGGCATCGACCAGCCGAAGGTAAAGCTTCAGGTGCTCGACGCCATGTATAACGATTTCGCCACTGCCGACCAGTGGAAAAATTTCACCATCACCTACACCACATCCGACGAGAGCATCGTCCTGGTGCCGAACCACCGCCTGCGCGGCCGCTTCGAAGGCCAGGTGCTGAAAGTGGACTTCGACGGCTTGGACGTACGCAGCCTCAGCGTATATGATGTGGCCGGCTCATGCATCGCCTTCATCGAAACCGACGGCGACACTTCGGCAAGCATCGACACATCGGATCGTCAGGACCGTATCTATCTGGTCAGCGCCATACTCGCCGACGGAAACACAGTATCGCTCAAACTGGCAAGAAACTGACTATGGGAAAAAACAAGCTGAAGAAATTCGCCGACATGAAGCAGATAGGCTTCGTGTATGAATATCCGTTCGCTCGTCTGGAGCAGGAGGGTTTCCCGCTTCGCGGCCATTGGGGCGAGGAGGTATTCGGCAACTCCAACCCCATCACCCTCGAACTCGGCTGCGGCAAAGGCGAATACACCGTCGGACTTGCACGCCGCTTCCCCGACCGCAACTTCATAGGCATCGACATAAAGGGCGCCCGCATGTGGTCGGGCGCTACCGAGGCCCAGCGCGAAGGCCTGAAAAACGTGGCCTTCCTGCGCACAAGCATCGAACTGCTCGACCGCTTCTTCGCTCCCGACGAAGTGGACAGCATATGGATCACCTTCCCAGACCCGCAGATGAAAAAGGTGCGCAAGCGTCTGACATCCACCCGATTCATGGAGCTGTACCGCAAGGTGCTGCGCCCCGGCGGAATGATAAACCTCAAAACCGACAGCCCCTTCCTCTACACCTACACCCGCGAGATGGTGGCTCTGAACCGCCTGCCTGTCGACGGCGACAGCTCCGACCTCTATGCGGAAACGCAACTCCAGGGTCCGCTTACCGAAATCCGCACCCACTACGAACGCCAGTGGCTCAGCCGCGGACTCACCATAAAATATATCAGTTTCAGACTCCCGGCAGAAGGCGCGCTCGCCGAACCGGAAACTGAAATCGAACACGACACCTACCGCAGCTACTCGCGCGGCTATATCGAATGCCCGCAGCTGCTCAACGACAACAAGAAATGAAACAGGATCTCTATCCGGCGCTTATACTCGACGCCCTCCGCACGGTGCGCTACCCGGGCACCGGCAAGAACATAGTGGAAAACGGCATGCTCGCCGACGACATCCGCATCGATGGCCAAAAGGTCAGCTTCACGATTGTGTTCGACCGAGCCACCGACCCGTTTCTGAAATCGGTGGTTAAAGCGGCGGAGACCGCCGTAAAGACTTTCGCCTCGGAAGACGCCGAAGTGTCCGTGGCCACTGAAGTTCGACAGGCCGCCCCCGCGCCGAAACCCAAGGCTCTGCCGCAGGTGAAAAACATCATAGGCATATCGTCGGGCAAAGGCGGTGT
>CAMWUD010000083.1 GCA_947177365.1 uncultured Porphyromonadaceae bacterium
CGCGTTTTGTGGCCGCGCATCTGTACGAACAGCAGAAATTCGCCGAGGCCGCCGCCCGCTTCCGCCGCTTCCCGTCGCCTCCCTGAAGACCGACGAAGAGAAATCGGACTACTACGCCACATTGGCCGACTTCTTGAGCAAGCTTGAGCCACGGAGCGACGCATACCCCTATTACAGAAAAGCCATAGAGCTTAATCCGCTCAACGACATGGCCATGAACAATCTGGCATACTTCTACAGCCTTGACGGCAATGAGTCCGACCTCACCCAGGCCGAACACTATGCCGCCATGGCCATCCGTCATCAGCCCGACAACGCCACTTTTCTCGACACCTACGCCTGGGTGAAGTTCAAGCAGAAAGACTATCCCGCCGCCCGCGAATATATCGACAAGGTGATTGCCATCATGCGCCTTGAAAAGGCCGAACACACCATCGACAGCCTTACGGCCCGGAATGTCGTAGAAGCCGACAGCCTCACAGTGCCGGACGACAGCATTATCGAGGTGCTGGAAGAAGCGGAAGAAAGTATGGCCGACGAGGGCGGAGGTGAAGAGTCGTCGGCCGATGTGCTCGACCATGCCGGCGACATCTACTTCATGACCGGCGAGCCGGAGCGCGCCCTCGCATTCTGGAAACGCGCCCTGGCCCTCGACCCCGAGAACAAACTGATACAGAAAAAAGTACTCCATAAAACATATTTCTTCGAATGAGACATGCGGCCATAACTGTTCTGCTTCTGCTCTGCATCCTGCTCGGAGCATGCCGCACTCAGCGACACGCAGCCGCCACCGACAGCAGCCGCGCTCTCTGGCAGTCTCTGGAAGTGCCTGTAAAGATTTCCATCGCCAGTCCGCTGTCGCTCGCCTGCTCGGGAAAAGCCACACTGCTGCGCGACAGTTCCATATATGTGTCGATGCGTATGCTGGGCATGGAAGTGGCCTATATATATGCCGATGCCGACAGCGCCCTCTTCTGCGACCGCTATCACAAGCAGTACGTCAGCGAGCCTCTCGACCGCCTGCTGCCCGGAGAATATGCCTCGATCGGCCGGATTCAGGAAATAATGCTCGGACAGAACATCCCCGACATTTTCTCCGACAAAATAGAACTCTCCGACTCCGTGGCCACTCCGGCCGGCACTCTGCCCTCGCTGTTTGAACTGACCACAACAATAGCCGGACGAAAAATCGACGCTTCAGTACTCTATAATTACGGAAAGGCCCGCTGGAACGAACCCGGCACAGGCAGCCAAGCTCCCCGCCTGCCGCGGAATGCCGAAAAAGCTGACACCCGCATGCTGCTGAAAGCCCTCGGCAGATAGACCGCTAATCCATTTACCCGCTAATGAAAAAATTCTTCCTCATCATACTCACGGCAATCCTCGTGCTCTCGGCGGCCGCAAAGACTAAAAAAGGCGGCAATGCCGTGCGCAGCAGCGATAAAGTCAGAAAGGAGCAGCAGGACACCCGCAGGAAAATCAAACGCACCCAAGGCGAAATCAACGAAAACACAGCCAAGACAAGGGAAGGTCTGCGGCAGCTCGGCGAAATTGAAGCCGATATTGCAGTGCGGCAGCAGGCGATAGACCGTACCGGCGAACGGATTGCAGAACTGAACAGCCGCATCGCTCTGCTGACCGACTCGGCGGAAATGCTCGAAAACAACATCGCCCTTCTTAAGAACGATTATGCCGAAAGCCTGCGGGCAATGCGACGGCAGCGACAGACTCTCAACACAATATCCTATCTCTTTTCAGCCGAAAGCTTTGCACAGGCCTTCCGGAGAGTGAGATACCTCAACGAGCTTGGCGACTGGCGCCACAGCAAGACTCTGAGACTCGGCAAAGCTGTCGACGAACTCAACACACGCAAGGCCGAAATAGACAGCGCCCGCCAGCGCCTCGCCGACGAACAGGCCGCTCTGCTCTCTGCCCGCTCGCAGCTCGACAAACGGCGCGGAGAGGCGGCCACTCTCGTAGGCGAACTCCGCAAACAGGGCCGTACTCTCAATGCCGAACTCCGCCGACAGCAACAGCAGCTCAACGAACTGAACCGCGAACTCGACCGCGCCGTGGCCGAAGAGGTGCGCCGCGCCGAGGAAGAGCGCAGGCGCAAGGCGGCCGAAGAGGAAGCTCGCCGACGCGCCGAAGAAGAGCGCCGACGCAAACAGCAGGAGTCGGAACAAAAAGCCGCCCCTACAGACGGCAGCTCCGACAAGCAGCCCGCCGAAAAGACTACCGACGCACAGAAGTCCGGACACCCGAAGCCCGCGCCCTCGGGCGAAATCGGATTCGCAGAAAAAGAACGCCGTCTTACAGGTGATTTCGAGGCCAACAAGGGTCGCCTGCTCTTCCCCGTGGCAGGAAAGTATACCATCACCGGAGCATACGGACGCCATACCAGACCGGGTACAAACGTAGCCGTCGACAACCGTGGCATCGACATCAGCGTGGATGCGGGCACGGGCGTACGCGCCGTGTTCGGCGGTGAGGTAGTGAGCGTGTTCAAGGTGAAAGGCACCGGATTCTACGCCATACTCGTACGCCACGGCAAATACATCAGCGTCTACTCCAAACTCGGCTCATACAGCGTGCGCAACGGACAGCAGGTAAAGGCCGGACAGAATCTCGGCACCGTATTCACCGACCCCGAGCTTAACTCCACCGTACTGCATTTCGAACTGCGCCGGGAGTCGGCAACCCTCAATCCGCTCGAATGGATAAAATAAAGCCTCAGGCAGACAACGGCGACAAGGGCTTCAGCGGCTCTCTCACCCGGCGCATAATCAAAGCCATGGGTGTATTCGCCGGTGTGCAGTCCGCCGGCATGCTGTGCTCGGTGATCCGCGCCAAGCTCATAGCCTTGTGGATAGGGCCGGCGGGTGTAGGCCTGAACGCCCTGCTCACCAACAGTCTCGAACTGTTGGGGCAGCTCACCCAGGCCGGCATACGCGTCAGCGCGGTCCGCAGCATTGCAGCCGCGCCGGAAGGCGAAAAACAGGCCGCCATAATAGGCTCGCTGCTGCGCTGGTCGATATGGCTGGGATGCGGCGGCGCCCTGCTCACTCTGCTGCTCGCCCCGCTGCTGAGCATGGTCACATTCGGCTCCATGTCCGGAAGCTGGATGTTCGTGCTGCTCGCTCTGGCCGTACTTGCATCGGCAGTCAGCGCCGGACGCTCGGCCGCACTCCAGGGCACTGGCGCGCTTAAACGTCTGGCCCGCCTTACGGTCACTGCTGTTGTCATATCCACCCTCATGGCCATACCGCTGTTCTACTGCCTGCGGATGGACTCGATAGTGTGGGTGGTGACACTCTTCGCCGTGGTGCAGGCTCTGGTATTTTACAGCGACAGCCATGTACGGCGCGGCGCTCTCGACGGCATGAGCCACCGCGAATGCTTCTCCTTAGGCATGCCGTTCATCCGTCTCGGTCTGGTACTGACCCTTTCAAACGCCCTCACCATGGTGAGCAGCTATGTCATCACCGTGTTTCTCAACCGCTACGCATCTACGGAAGAAGTGGGCATCTATCAGGCCGGATTCGCCATCATCAACAACTACATGGGCATACTCGTATCGGCTCTGACCGTTGAGTATTTTCCGCGACTGAGCGCCAATATCTCCCAGCGTCGGCGCTGCGAAGTCCTCGTATCGCACCAGCTGGTGGTGCTGATGACTCTGCTCGTGCCCGGCGTGGCTGTGTTCCTGATGCTCCGCAACCAGGTGGTGTGGCTGCTCTATTCGGCTGATTTCAACGCCGTGGTGCCATATCTGACCTTTGCCGTAGGCGGAGGGGTGCTGCGCATGGTTTCGTCGTGTATGGCTCTGTGCATGCTCGCAAGCGCCGACTCACGCGCCTATATGGCTACCGAAACATGCAGCTCGCTCACAGGCATGGCCCTGGCCATAGGCGGATACATGCTCGGCGGCATTGCCGGCATGGGAGTGGCATATCTGATATGGTATGCCCTGTATACAGCAGCCGTATGGCTCGTGTACCGCTACCGCTACCGCATGCGCCTGCGCCGGCGCGCCCTGCTGGCGCTGATTGCCGGACTGGCGCTGACCGGAGCGGCCCAGTGTATAGCCGCTGTCTGCTGACTGCTATCCGTTCACCCTCAGACTCCGAACATTTTATCTTTTGCATGAGTTATAATTTCATGCAGGCACCAAACGCCTGCCCTTATCCTCATGCAAAAACTTTCGCGCTTCTTACTGCTTTTATGCATCGCATTGTCCTATGCCGGCACGACTAAAGCCGCCACGGACAATCTCTGCCGTCCGCTGCCGGACAGCTGGAAATACTCTGAAGGCGCCGTACAGACCCTCCCAAGCAGCGACGGCTGGTGGAGCTTGTTCGACGACCCGCTGCTCGACTCACTTATAAGCATGGGCGAGGACGCAAATCTCGACCTCGCCATGGCATACCGGCGGATGCAGGCCGCAGCCACCCAGATGACTGCCGCCCGTGCCGCCTATTACCCCACCGTCGGTCTCAGCGCCGGCTATACCCGCGAACACCTCGGCGGCGAAAACTCCAACCAATGGAGCCTAGGTGCCTCGGCAAGCTGGCAGATCGACGTCTTCGGACGCGTTCACGCGGCGCTGAAACAGAAAAAAGCCCTCTATAAGGCTTCAAGAGCCGAATGGACAGGCGCTATGGTGACCATGGCCGGCTCAATCGCCACTACATACATACAGCTCCGCGTATGGCAGGCCGAACTGGCGGTGGCAAGCCGGCACGCCGAAGTCCAGGACTCCATCACCGCCCTGGTCAACGCACGCTTCGAATGCGGACTCGCAGCCAAACCTCAGCTGGCTCAGGCCCAGGCCACTCTCCACAGCCTCAAGGCCTCGATTCCGCAGCTCAAGACTTCCATCGCAACAGCCATCAGCTCCTTAGCTCTGCTTACCGGACGTTATCCCGGGGAGCTTGAGCCTATGCTTATGCCGGCACGCGCCCTTCCCGACTACCATCATCTGGTCAGCACCGGAGTGCCGGCCGAACTCCTGCGCCGGCGTCCGGACATACTTCAGGCCGAATATCAGCTTGCCGCAGCCGCTGCTGCCGTAGGCATAGCAAAAAAAGATTTTCTCCCCACACTCTCGCTCGAAGGTTCGGTAGGCGTGGCGGCTCCGCGTCCGGGCGACATGTTCACCAGCGAGGGCTTCCACTACAGCATAGCCCCGACTCTGTCGTGGACGGTCTTCGACGGCTTCGCGCGCCGGGCTGCCGTAGCCTCGGCACGCGAGGAAATGGAAGAGCAGATAGCCAGCTACAACTACACTGTGATAAATGCCTACAACGAAGTGGGCAACGCGCTGGTACAGTACCGGAATCTCATACAGCAGATCGGCGAATACGAACAGGCCACAAACAATGCCCGCGAATTTCTGCATCTGTCGCTCGATCTCTACACCCAGGGACTTTCGCCTTATTCCGATGTGGCCACTGCCCAGCAGAACCTGCTGGACTACAACAACTCGCTCCTTGTAGCCCGGGGCGATGCCCTCACCGCCCTCATCAATCTCTACGAAGCCCTCGGCGGCGGCTTTTCTTCTGACATCTAACATCCTCAACCGAAAAAAATGAACAGAATATACCCTCTGGCGGCATTGGCGCTGATTCTGGCTTCATGCTCGCACAAAAAAGACAATACGGCCACTGACGCTGTACCTCAGATTGATGTCTGCAAAGTCATCACCGACTCCGTGACCCTCTACAAGGAATACCCCGGCACCCTCTACGCCAACCGCACGGCAAACGTATACTGCCGTGTCGACGGTTATGTGTCAAGCCCCCGGTACACCGCCGGCGACTTTGTCCGTCAGGGCGAGATTCTGTTCACTGTCGAAGCTCCTGACCTGAAAAACGCCGTTGATGAAGCCGAAGCGGCTCTTGCCACTGCCATCAGCCAGAATGAATATGCCGAACAGCACTATCTCGCTGTGGCCAAAGCCTACGAAAGCCAGGCTGTATCGAAAATGGAAGTCGCCGAGGCGCTGAGTTCCCGCGACCAGAGCCGCGCCAGTGTCAGCAGCGCCAGAGCCAGTCTGGCCGATGCCCGGCAAAGACTCGGCTATTGCACCATCACGGCGCCATTCAGCGGCCATATTTCCATCAACCAACGTTCCGGTGGCTCGTATGTCAACGGCGGCGCCGACCCGGTGCCTCTCGCCACCATATACGACGATGCACAGGTGATTGCCGAATTTTCAATTGAAGACGACTCTTTCATGCGCATGTTCGAGAATCCCAACAACCGTCACCTGATCAACTATTCCGCCGTGCCGGTGCTGTTCAGCGAAAAGCTGCCTCACAGCTATACCGCCGTTCTCGACTATATGGCCCCCGACATCAACCCCTCCACCGGAACAATGCTGCTCAACGGCACCATCGACAACGACTATCATGAACTCAGAGCCGGTATGTACTGCACCATACGCATGCCTTACAAAGTAGACCCGGCGGCAATGCTTGTCAGAGATGCTTCGATAGCCACCGACCAGCTCGGCAAATACGTATATCTGGTGAGCGACTCCGACAAAGTGGTATACACCCCGATCAAGACCGGCGACCTGGTGGCAGACACCATGCGCCTTGTGACTGACGGTCTCAAACCCGGCGACCGCTATGTGACCTCGGCTCTGCTCAAGGTTCGCGACGGCATGAGTATCAATCCAATCCTAAAAAACTGATTATTACTGTGTTTTCAAGATTTTTCATCGAACGTCCTATATTCGCCATAGTGATAGCTGTGGCGATGGTGCTCGCCGGCGCACTGACGTTCAACAAACTGCCGGTGGCGCAATACCCCGACATCACCCCGCCTACTGTCATGGTCAGCGCCGCTTATCCCGGTGCCGACGCCGCTACTGTGGCCGAAACCGTGGGCGTGCCTATCGAACAGCAGGTCAACGGCATCGAGGACATGATGTATATGAGTTCTTCGTCGGGTTCCGACGGCTCGTACCAGCTGACCATCACTTTCGAAGAAGGCACCGACCTGGACGAAGCCGCCGTAAAGGTGCAGAACCGCATCTCCCAGGCCGAGGCCCAGCTCCCGTCTCCGGTAAGGCAACAGGGTGTGCAGGTGCTTTCTGAGTCGTCAAACAACATCCTCTTCATTGCCATGCAGAGCAACGACCCCAAACGCTACGATGCTCTGTATCTGACCAACTACGCTAACCTGAACCTTACCGACGAGCTTGCCCGTGTCGAGGGCGTGGGCTCGGTGGAGGCTTTCGGAGGCGGCCAGTATTCAATGCGAATATGGCTTGACCCGGCCAAGATGCGTGAACGAAACATCTCGGTCGCCGATGTGGAGTCGGCTATCGAGTCCCAGAACATGCAGGTGTCGGCCGGCTCGGTCGGCGCTCAGCCGAGTCCGACGGGTGAAGCTTTCACCTACACCCTCACCGCCCGCGGACGCCTGACCGATGCCAAAGAGTTCGGAAACATAATTCTGCGCTCCGACACAAGCGGCAGCACCCTCAAGCTTAACGACATCGCCGACATCGACCTCGGTTCGGTGAGCTATACCCAGATAGCACGTGTCAACGGACAGCAGTCGGCCATGATCGGCATCAGCCAGCTTCCGGGTGCGAACGCCCTCGATGTGGCTAAGGGATGCGAGAAGAAACTCGAGGAGCTGAAGCAGTACTTCCCGCCGGGCGTAGACTACCGCATCATGCTCAATACCACAGAATTTGTCACTGCGAGCATCAACGAACTGCTCATCACCTTCCTCGAAACCACTCTGATTGTAATGGCGGTGATACTGCTCTTTCTGCAGAACTGGCGCGCGACCATCATACCGATGCTCACCATACCGGTGTCGCTCATTGCCACTCTGGCCGTGATGAAATGGATGGGTTTCTCGCTGAATACCCTCACTCTGTTCGGCCTTGTACTGGCTATCGCCATTGTGGTGGACGATGCCATTGTGGTGGTGGAGGACTGCGCCCGCCTTCTCGATGAGGGCAAACTAAATCCGCGGCAGGCAGCGGAAAAGGCCATGATAGAACTGCAGGGGCCGGTCATCGGCGAGGTGCTTGTGCTGCTCGCGGTCTTCATCCCTACCGCCATGGTAAGCGGTATCACCGGACAGCTCTACAAGCAGTTTGCACTCACTATTGCGGTATCTACCGCTTTCTCGGGTTTCAACGCCCTGACCTTCACTCCGGCCATGTGCGCTCTGTTCCTGAAACCGCGCAAAAATTCCCGCTTTTTTCTCTGGGATTGGTGGAACAAAGGTTTCGGAGCCACTCTCAGCCTCTATATGCGCATAGTGGGCACTTTCCTGAAGCGCCCCGTTGTGGCGATTCTGCTCTACTTCCTGCTCACCGGTCTGGCCTTCTGGGGCTTCATGAAGTGGCCTACCACGTATGTGCCCTCGGAAGATATGGGTTATTTCATGACTTCCATCCAGCTGCCTACCGGTGCCTCGCTCGACCGCACCGACAAGGTAGCGCAGACTTTCACTGCCGAACTGCTCAAAGTGCCGGGCGTGAAGGATGTGATGTCTGTCAGCGGTGTCTCGTTCATGGGCGGCGGAGCCACTTCCAACAACGGCTCTCTGTTTGTGATTCTTGATCCATGGGACGAACGCAAGGCCAAAGACGAAAGTATCGATGCCATCATAGCGCGTGCCGACGAAATCGGCGATTCCATTCAAGAGGCGGTGTCTTTCTCGCTCAATCCGCCGGCGATTCCCGGTCTGGGCATGACTTCCGGTCTTGAGCTCCAGCTTCTCGACATCAACAATCTCGGCGCATCTCAGCTCAAAAGCGCCCTCGACGCTATAAAAACAGCGGCTGAAAAAGACCCGCGAATCGCTTCCGTCACTACCTTGTACGAGGGCGCGGTGCCGCAGTATTCTATAAAAATCGACCGCGACCGGGCAAAGATGCAGGGTATTGCTCTGTCCGACATCAACTCTGCCCTTTCGGCTTTCATGGGTGGTTCGTATGTGAATGATTTCGTGGAATTCGGCAGGGTTTATGAAGTGAATATTGCCGCTGAAGGCTCGGCCCGCGCTCATGCCGACGATGTGCTGAAACTCCCGGTACGCAATTCCGCCGGCGACATGGTGCCCTTCTCTTCGTTCGCCACCGTCGAGCCTTCCATGGGCGAACCTTCCGTCAGCCGATACAATACCTACCGTACGGCTTCCCTCACCGCAACCCCGGCCGACGGCGTCAGCTCGGCCGACGGAATCAAAGCCATGGAGGAAATCGTCAAGGAGGCTGTGGGCGAGAACTACGGCTATGCGTGGACCGGCGAGGCTTATCAGGAGACCCAGTCCGGCACTACCATTTCGTTCGTGCTCATTTTCGCCATTGTGGTCACCTTGCTGGTGCTGGCGGCCCAGTACGAGAGCCTGACCGACCCGGTGGCTGTGATTACGGCCATGCCTACCGCAATCCTCGGTACTGTCATCGGTTGTATGTTCATGAACGAAAGCATCTCAATCTACACCCAGATCGGCATTATACTGCTGCTCGGACT
>CAMWUD010000084.1 GCA_947177365.1 uncultured Porphyromonadaceae bacterium
AATCGATGTAACAGTATATGATCAGATTTTGAAGATTTAAGAATAGCAGCACGCTCTTGTTCATCACTCCCACAAGCTTCTTCATGAAAGCTATGCGGCAATATGCCCATATCCACCAGATTATACCTAACACGCCAAGAGACACATAGAGGAACAATGGCCAGATTCTGGTTCCAAAGAGCATATATTCGTACTGACGGGCAAAACGTGTCGGTTCTGAAACCTTGCCCGACTTCAGCGTGCCTACACCTGTTCCGAACATCGCACCGCCTTTCTCTTCAGCCACAACGGGTATAGCAAGCACAACCTTTGCGTATCGCGGCAAATCTACATTCCACCATTCCACAGACAGGTCATCGTCAAAATCGCCATCAAAATATCTGATTGCCAAATCAACCTCATAGTCAAAGTCCTGACCGCCGGAAAAGAAATACTGACTTAAAAACTCCCATGTCAAGACCTCATCACCTTCTTGATCTGTTACATCAAGATAGACTGAAAACAGCAAAGCCATAACCATTCCGAATACCGGGAACAGAAACACAGCCTTTATCCATACCGTTCTGTCGAATTTAATCAGAAGCAGCATGTAGAGCATAAGGTAAATGAAAGAAATCTTGGTTTCGTTCAGGAATGTAGGATACAGCAATATCAGATACTCTTTGTTTTCCTTGATACTCTTCCATGCATTCGACGAATCCCAATTCTTGCTGAGAAGATAGAATGATATCAGGTAAATCAGAGTCGACACCATGCCGGACGAACCGTAGCCGAACGAACCACCGCCGGCATCGTTTGCACCGTAGCGTATAAACTGCCATGTCAGACAGAATGCCTGCACATAAAGCCAGATTTTCAGTTGCTTGTCGAAGTCTCTGACAAATTCGGCCGACCGCTCAGACCTGAAAAACCAGCGTATGACGGGCACTACAAATATTATTCCTACAAAGTCGCGGAAACCGTTGCCGAAGTTATACCAGCCAATACCATTGAGGTATATAGTGGAAATCACTCCTATCACCAGAAAGGTCACCAGAACAGCAATGTCACCCTTATTACGGATGGTGACAAAGCCGAACAGGGCGAACGCACCATCAATAAAGAGCATCTCGAAAGTGGTGAGTTTGCTCAGAAAGGGCAAAAACTCCTCAGATACAAAACCCCAGCACATCATAATCCAGAACAGGACTATGAATGTGCGATAAAAGAGTTTGTATTTTTCTATCATCTGAAATGATTGATTATTGTAGGGATTCTGTTCAGTTATGGCTGTAGCCGTAATTTTTCTTCATGGCCGCGCCATTCACCACCAGTGAAAGCTTGCGCAGACGGTGCTGGTCGTATATGCTGTTGGCAAATGCCAGATCGGCCTTGCTTGTATAGTTGGCACGACACACATAAATAGTGGCATCGGATATTCTGTCAAGCGTGAAGGTATCGCTGACAAGTCCGACAGGTGCAGTATCAACTATGATATAGTCGTAGCGCTCGCGGAGTTCGGCAAAAAGAGCATCCACCTTGGTCAGTGCAAGCAGCTCGGCCGGGTTGGGCGGAATCGGGCCGGACAGCATTATGTCGAGGTTGCCATATTGCTTGTCGCGGATTATCATATCGTCAATTGATATATTGTCGCTCGACAGATACTGTGTTATGCCGTAGCGTGCGCTCAGACCAAGATACTCGGCAAGCTTGGGCTTGCGGATGTCCATACCCATCAGAAGCACCTTCTTGCCTAAAAGCGACAGCGACATTGCCAGATTGATGGATATGTACGACTTGCCTTCTCCTGAATTTGTCGAAGTCATCAGCACAACCTTGTCGCGGGTGTCGTTAAGTACAAACAGCAGATTGGTACGCAGCAAGCGGAAAAGCTCGGCCGATGATGATGTGTCGTTCGAGCCGACCACTACTTTGGTGCCGCTCTTGTCGGTGCATATCTCGCCAAGCACGGGCATATCGACAATACGCTCAACTTCTTGACGGGTATCGAATTTCGTACGCAGTTTGTCCTTGATATAAAGCAGAATCAATGGCACGAGGAATCCCAGGAACAGGAACATCGCAAGCACAAGCTTCGGCTTCATGCTGATGGGGTCGTTGAGGGCGTAAGCCTCGTCGACAATAATGGCCTTCGGCTTGGTGTTGGCTATCATCATGGCTGTCTCTTCGCGGCGCTGCAGCAGGAACAGATAGAGCGCCTGCTTCACTTCCTGCTGACGCTTCATGTTTATGAACTCGCGCTCCTGGGTGGGTACCTTGCCCAACTGACCCGAAGTCTTGGCCATTTCGGCACGCAGTTCTCTCACAGGCACCATGGCGTTGTCGTACGCCTTGCGGATAGAAGTGGCCACATTGCCGCGCATGGCGTCAATCTGCTCTTCGAGACTGCGAAGCACGGCATTGTTTCCCTTGGCATTGCTCTGCAGCTCGATTCTTTTGAGCAGAAGCCCATTATATGTACTGATGGACTTGATCAGACCTTCGTTTGTCACAGTCAGCGGAATAAGGCTGTAGGCATTCTCCGGATTGTTGACAAAATCCGTGGCAAGTTTCAGCACTTCAGCCTCTGACTCCGCCTGAAGCAGACGTTTGTCAAGCTCCGAACGACGGGTTGTCTGATATACGGCTTCAGCCTGAACATCGATTATGCCGTTTGCCTGCTTGTAGGCCTGTATTGCGCTTTCGGCGTCATCAAGATCCGATGCCAACAGGCGGATGCGTTCGTCGATAAAGAGCAGTGTCTTCTCGCCCTGGGCCGACTTGTCGTCGAGGCCTCTCAGATTATACTGCTTCACTATCGCATCAAGAATGTTCTTGCCATATGCAACGTTTTCCGTCTGCATGGCCATGGTAATCACATTGCTCTTGCGATTGACAAGCTCTATTTCTATATCCTTGGCCAGCTGCTCAGCCTGCGCATCATATCCGCTGAGATAGATGATTGTGTTGAGTTCCTCGCCTTTGGGATATGTTGCAGTCGGGAGCAGTTCAAATTTTCCATAGGGAGTCGACACTTCGCCGGGGATTGCCACATCGTCGTATGTTTCAATCTTATCTCCTTTGACATAAAACTTGACTTTGGCCTTACAGTCGGCATCGACACTAATCTTGAACATCAGCGAAGCCGTGAGGGTATCGGCGAAGGCTGCGGAGTTGCTGATGCCGAGAGGGTAGTCGGGATAAGCGAACTCTTTTTCCAGCAAGCCCTTCTTCACTATATGGCATTCATTGAGATTGAGCTGCTTGACAATATCACGGAGCAACGAATGCGAGGAGACTATGAACACCTCGTCGTCGACACGTGCCGAGGTGCCGAACAGGCCGCCGAGGTCCATCGAACTCAGCAGCGGATTTGAATTGTCATCGTCAATCAATACATTGGCATGTACACTATATTCAGTGTTGTGGGTCTTTACATATACATAACCCAACAGACCGAACATTACCACTGAGATAACGAACCAATACCATTTTTTTCGGTAATTGCGGATTATAGCATTGATATCTATGAAATCCTGGGGCTTTACCTTGTTTGCCATATTTTATATGTGATGATTTTTTACTTTACTGTCAGAGCTATCACAAGCGATGCCACTACTGAAGCCGCACTCACGATGGTCGAAGTCATCGACAGCTTGTAGGCGTTGTTCTGGTCATACTTGGAGTTGGATTGGCGCACCTTATTGGGCGACACATATATGTAGTCGTTCTGGCGGAGATAGAAATAAGGTGATTTAAGCGTCTCCGACGAGTTCAGGTCAAGGTGTACGTATTTGCGTTCGCCGCCTTCCTCACGTATCAGAAGCACGTTGTTGCGTTCTCCGTAAGGCGTAAGGTCTCCGGCTGCCGCAAGTGCGTCGAGCAAGCTGAAGCGATTGCCTTTGACAGCCACACGACCGGGCCTCACCACTTCTCCGGCCACCGCCACAGTGAAATCCGCGAGTTTTACAGTCACATCCGGATTTTCCACATCGGCGCTTATACGCTTTGTGAGATAGTCGCGCAGTCCTTCCACAGTCATGCCTGCGACGTGTATTGTACCCAACTGGGGGAAATTTATATCGCCTTTCGAATCCACCCTGTATGTCTCAAGCATGAACTGGGTGTTGACTCCGGCATTGCTGCTTGCCGACGGCGGGATATAGGCCGGAAGATTATAGGCTGACGTAACCTGCGGGTTTTCGGAAGACACAGTAATTATCAGTTCATCGTCAGGCTTGATTTCAGGGCGGTAATCCTGCACCGGCAGCTCGCCTTCCTTGATTTCAACAATGTCTGTAAAGTATGGTAGCACTGTCTTGTTGTTGTTGCATGACGTGGCAAGCACAAGCAGCAACGATGGGAGAAGCAGTTTACGTAGTCTCATTTGTTGTTTACTATATAGTTTGTTGGTTGTTCCGGTTTTGGCCGTATGGCACACATATTTATTAACGAGCACCCACAGCTTTTATTTTACCAATGTTAAACTTTTACCATCGCACGATTCAGATAGCAGACCTGAGCTTTGGTTTTTCAGCTTGCAAAGTTAATACAATTTTCCGAATTATTGTACGTTCTATAATACAAAACACATATTATATCGCATAACTAATCAATTCCCCAAAATGAAAATACTCGTTGTCGCCAACATGTATCCGTCTGCAAAAGACCCGGTTTACGGTACTTTTGTGAAGAATTTTTTCGAGCAGGTGAGCAAACGGAACATCGGCGGCCAGACCACTCTCTGCACCATATGCGGACGGCGGATGGGCAAACTTGCCAAGCTGTCGGCTTATATTTCATATTATCTGCGCCTGACCGGCCGACTCATTTTCAGCAAATACGACCTCGTCTATGTACATACCGTGGCCTTTCCAACTCCAGCCTTGCGATTTGCTTCTCTTTTCAGAAAGCTTCCCCTTGTGTTCAACGCACATGGCGGCGATGTATTGACATCGAACCGATTCAAGCGTTTTTTGCGTGACATGTCAAGACCGCTGCTGAAAAAAGCTCTGCTGATTGTGGTTCCTTCTGATTATTTCCGCCAGGTTTTTCTATCTGTATTTCCGGAAGTAGACAGCCACAGGATTGTAGAATCTCCTTCCGGCGGCCTTAACCGCTCGTTTTTCCGCCGGAAGAAGTACTTCCCTGCAACAGGAGAACCACTCAGACTCGGCTTTGTATCCCGAATTGACCATGGCAAGGGATGGAATCTGTTTGTCGATCTGGTGAAGCGTCTCAGTCAGTCAGGCATCAAGTGCAGCGGTGTCATAGCCGGCCGAGGCGCTCAGACGGAGACAATGCTGGAATACATCAAATCATGCGATGTTTCCGGCGTCGTGGAATATATCGGCCCGCAGTCGCACGACAAGCTGCCGGAGCTATACTCATCGTTCGATTTATTCATTTTCCCGACCTTGGCAAGCGAGAGTCTGGGTCTGGTGGGTCTTGAGGCTATGGCTGCCGGCACTCCGGTGGCAGCAAGCGACATGGCCGGCCCGAAGGGCTATGTCGTTGACGGAGTCAACGGCTATCTGTTTGAGCCGGGCAACATCGACCGCCTTACCGACTGTGTCAGGAAATATGCGGCTCTGAGCAGCGAGGAAAAAGCCAGCATGAGCGAAAACGCATACCGCACAGCCACAGAGTATGAGTCTGAAAAAGTGGCCGACGAGCTGTTCGAGCGCATAAAAGCAGTGGCAGATCCGGCTTTCAACAAATAGCCCATGAATGATGTTTATGAAACGGATTGTGTACGCACGTCCGTTTTTTTTCGTAACTTTGTGCGTTAATAAGCACCGACCAAAATGACATTCAATCTTCATATTCCTGTTCTGACTTATATTCTGCTGGGCACCTGTGTGGCTCTGGCGCTGATATTCTGCCTATACTATATTCTGCCACTATTCAGGCTCGGACGCTGGCGCAGACACTGCAACGAAGAAGCAGCGCCTCTCGACCCGGACGCAACAGCAGCCTCGGCGTCGATAGTAGTCTACAGCCGCGATGATGTGCATGGACTGGAACGTCTGATTCCGGAACTCCTCGGACAGGACTACGAAGGCGACTATGAGGTAGTGGTGGTTAACGAGGGCGAGTCTGCGGAAGTCCGCGACTATATCGACTCGCTGCAGATGGCGCACCGCAACCTCTATCTGACCCACACGCCCGACGGAGCACGCAACCTGAGCCGCAAAAAGCTCGCCCTCACACTCGGCATAAAGGCCGCTCGCGGCGAGGTGGTCGTGCTCACCACGGCCACTTCAATCGTGAAATCGAATCGCTGGCTGGCAGAAATGATGCGTCCGTTCAACAACGATGCCGCCATAGAGCTGGTCACCGGCGTGGCCATACCCGTTGAAGGCGAGGATTGCGCAAGGGGACGCAGGCGCCGCTCGTTCGACTTCATCGCCGACTGTGCCACATGGCTTACCGCAGCTCTGCGCCACCACCCCTACCGGGGCATGGAACAGAATATCGCCTACCGCCGTGAACTGTTCTTCAACAACAAGGGCTTCTCGCGCTCGCTCAACATCCAGCATGGCGACGATGATATTTTTGTAAACGAGATTGCGCGTGCCGACAACACCGCAGTTCAGCTGAGCGACGAATCCATCGTACGTTTCGACGGCGACATATTCAATATCACATACGGCGAAGACGCCGCACGGCGTGCTTTCACCGGACGTCATATACGCCGGGGTGCAAGGCGCCGTATGGCAGTGGGGTCATTGGCAATCTGGCTCTGGATTATCGCCGCTGCGGCTACTGTATATGCCGACCCGACCAACTGGCTTACAGCCGGTACTGTAGCCGTTACCGGTCTGGCCATTCTGACCATGACATTCCTGGGTTGGCGCAGCGCCATGAAGTCGCTCAACGGACGCAGCCTTCTTCTCACACTGCCATGGCTTGTGATGACCCGCCCGTTCAGAAAGTTCTATTACCGTCTGCGCAGCCGGAAAGGCCACAACCTCACTTATTTATAAGATTATAAGAGCTGACATTTAAAATCGGTCTGCGCAGAATCAAGGACGTGCGCAGGCTGTCGGACGCAACGGCTTCACCACTTGTAGGTAAAGCCGCAGGACTCCATCTGATATTTCAGAGGAGGATGTATCTTACACACAGTCACCGAACCGGATATCACTCTGGGAAAACGGTACATCAGAGAACTGTGTATGCGATATACAACATTTTCAAGCAATTTGGAAGGCCGCCTCATTTCCCTGACAACAACCTCTATGACATCGGCATAACTCAAGGTAGACTCAAGCTTGTCGGTCTGCATGGCGTGCTCGCACGGATATTCAAGCTTCACCGACACTTCGAAATCATTCCCGACAACAGCTTCCTGAGGGTCAACACCATGATAGGCATAAACCTTAAGTCTGTTTATTTCAATTATGGCACTTGTCATAGTTTTAAGATTATTAGCATTATTTTGTCGAACCGGCTTTCAAGCGGATTGTATTAGATTAGTGTGAATTATCTCCGATGACGGCCGCGTTTGCCCTTGGCGCGCCCGGGCTTGAGACTCTCAGCCGCCGCCTTGGCTCCTGAGGCCGCGTCAAGACCTCCGACTACTTTGCCCGTACGGGCATCGACTATGGCGAAGTCAAGCTGCTTGCGTTCGAGATTGCATCTCGCCACCTGCACTTTGACCGCATCGCCGAGACGATAGCGGTTGTTGTGACGGCGTCCTACCAGACAGTAGTTCTTTTCGTCGAAGTCGTAATAGTCGTCGGCGAGGTCGCGTACAGGCACAAGACCTTCGCATTTGTTATCGTCAAGTTCCACATATATACCCCACTCTGTCACACCGGATATGACGCCTGAATAAATCTCGCCGAGATGATCCTGCATATACTCCACCTGCTTGTATTTGATGCTTGCACGCTCGGCATTGGCAGCGAGCTGCTCCATGTCCGATGAATGCTTGCATTCCTCTTCCAGCTTGTTGAGATTCACAGAGCGGCCACCGCTGAGATAGCGCTCCAGCAGGCGGTGCACCATCATGTCGGGATAACGGCGTATCGGCGATGTGAAATGGGTATAATAGTCGAAACCAAGACCATAATGGCCGATGTTTGCGGTAGTATAGACAGCCTTGGCCATGGATCTGATTGCAAGAGTCGACAGAAAATTTTCTTCACCCTTGCCTTTGAGTTCGGAAAGCATGCGGTTTATCGACCGGTTGACTTCGCGCGGCGTTCCCGATGCCTTCACCTTATATCCGAAATTACGGGCCATCGCCGAAAGGTCGGAGAGTTTGCCCGGCTCCGGCATGTCGTGCACACGATACACAAAAGCCTTGGCCTTTTTCTTGCCTGCCGGCTTTCCTATCACTGTAGCCACCTGACGGTTGGCAAGCAGCATGAATTCCTCGATAAGTTTGTTGGCGTCTTTCGACTCTTTGAAGTATACGCTCACCGGATGTCCGGTCTCGTCTATCTCGAAGCGCACTTCGGCACGGTCGAATTCCACCGAGCCGTTTTCATAGCGTCTGGCTCTGAGAGCCTTTGCCATCTTGTCGAGGATATTGATTTCTTTTGCATAATCGCCCTCTCCGGTCTCGATGCGCTCCTGCGCCTCATCATAGGTGAAGCGGCGGTTGCTGCGGATGACCGTACGCGCAATCCGGGCATTGACCACCTCACCCTGCTCTGTCATCTCGAAGATAACGGAGAATGTGAGTTTGTCCTCGTCCGGACGCAGAGAGCATATGCCGTTGCTGAGGTGCTCAGGCAACATCGGCACTACACGGTCGACCAGATAGACCGATGTGGCTCGTTCGCTTGCCTCGCGGTCGATGATGGTTCCGGGCTTCACATAATGCGTCACATCGGCTATATGCACGCCAACCTCATAATTGCCGTTCAGCAGGCGTCTGATGGAGAGCGCGTCGTCGAAGTCCTTGGCATCCTTGGGGTCGATGGTGAATGTTGTCACCGGACGCATATCCTCACGGGCGGCCACCACTTCATCGGTAATGCCGGCATCGATGCGGTCGGCGGCTTTCTCCACCGACTGCGGATACTTGTACGGCAGGCCGAACTCTGCCATTATGGCATTTATCTCGGTATTGTTTTCGCCGGCTTTGCCCAGCACATCAAGCACTTCGCCACGGGGGTTCTTGGCATCGTCAGGCCACTCGGTAATACGCACTACCGCCTTGTCGCCGGTCTGGGCGCCACGCAGTTTGGCCTTGGGAATAAAGATGTCGGATGCCAGAAATTTACTGTCGGTGAAAAGATATGCAAAATGCTTGTCGACCTTGATGGTGCCGATAAACGTCTGCTCCTTCTTCTCAAGTATTTTAGTGACTATGGCTTCCGGTTCTTTTCCGGCCACACGGGCGGCCACTTCAATGGCCACACGGTCGCCGTTGAGAGCATGCATGCTGTTCCGCTCTGCCACGAATATCTGTTCGCCGTCCTGGTCGGTTATGCCACTGTTGGTGCCGTTGCTGCGGCGCGAGAACACCCCCGTCGCCGTGACTGTACGCGCCGGCGACTTGAATT
>CAMWUD010000085.1 GCA_947177365.1 uncultured Porphyromonadaceae bacterium
GCGTGGTGGAAAACAACATTGCCCTGGCACGGAAAATGCTCGATGAAATGAACGCAAGATACAATCAAGGGGTAGCCTTGCGCAACGACATCACCCGCTATGAACTGCTCGTATCCAATCTGGAACTGCAGCTCATCAAAATCGACAACACCATCGACATTCTCAACCGCAACCTCAGCGTAACCGCCGGACTTCCTTCCGACACCCGCATAGTCCCCGACTCCACTATTCTGAGCCGTTCGCTGCCTCTCGCGCCCGAAGAATGGTGGCAGCAGGAGGCCGGCGGGAATGCACCGGCACTGAAACTGGCCCGCTCCGGTGTGGAAATAAGCCGGAGCGCCGAGAAACTCGCCAGAAGCGAACGTCTGCCCAAAATCGGGCTTCAGGCCGCATGGACTTTCGACGGACCCATTCTGGTGGAAATCCCGCCACTCGACCGCAATCTGAGCTATTGGTATGTAGGCGTAGGCGTAAGCTACAACATATCCTCGCTGTTCAAAAGCAACAAGACTCTGGCCAAAAGCCGCGTCGCCACCCGCAAAGCTCTGGAGGAATACGATGCCACCGCCGAAAACATCAGTCTCGGAGTCCGCTCCGACTATATCCGATACCTCGAAGCATACGAAGAACTGAAAACCCAGCAGAAAAGCGTTGAGCTGGCTCTGCGCAACTACCACACGACATCGACCCGCTATTCGGCCGACATGGCGCTCATCACCGACATGCTCGATGCAGCCAACGCCCGGCTTGATGCCGAACAACAGCTTGTCAACGCCCGCATCAACATCATATATTATTACTACAAACTCTTATTTACCTCCGGAAAAATATGAACCACCGCAGCAAAAAAATCATCTCATATATAGTGACCATAGCAGTCATCGCAGCCGCAGCTTTGTGGGGAGGCGGCAAATTCTATCATCCCGGCGATGTGGAGTTCACCGACAACGCCCGCATCCAGCAGCAGATTGTTCCTGTCAACAGCCGTGTGCAGGGCTATATAAAGGAAATACGTTTCGATGAATTCCGTCCGGTCCGCAAAGGCGACACTCTCGTGATTATCGACGATGCTGACTTGAAACTCAATGTCGCCCGAGCTCGAGCTGACTATCAGAACGCACTCGCAGGACGCGATGTAGCCGACCGCACAGTCGGAGTGGCTTCAGCAAATGTGGCCGTTACCGAAGCTTCAATCGCTGAAGCCAAAGTTGTGATGGAACTGGCTGCAACCGACCTTGAACGCTATCAGAAACTGCTTGAACAGGACGCAGTGACACGTCAGCAGTATGACGCCGCCAAGACCGACTACGAAGCAAAAAAAGCACGTTACAATATGCTCGCCCGCCAACGCTCGGCAACGTCTTCCGTCGTGGCCGAGACGCGCCAGAGAATAGCTCAGAACGATGCCGGCATAGAACTCGCCCACGCACTGGTCGAAACCGCCGAACTGAATCTGTCGTACTGCGTGATTCTCGCCCCCTGCGACGGCTATGCGTCGCGTAAGGAAATCCAGGTCGGCCAGCTTGTCCAGCCCGGACAGACTCTGCTTGACATTGTTGATTCTGCCGACATCTGGGTGACCGCAAACTACAAGGAGACACAGCTCCAGCATATCGCCGACGGCAGCAAAGTGGAAATCAGAGTCGATGCCGTACCCGGCATTGTGTTCAACGGCGAGGTTGAATCAATATCAAAAGCTACAGGCGCCGAACTCTCTATCCTGCCGCAGGATAATTCCGCAGGCAATTTCGTGAAAGTACGCCAGCGCGTCCCCGTCAGAATCCGTTTCTGTGAAGACAATGACGCCGAGGCCATGCAGCGGCTTCGCGCCGGCATGAACGTGGAGTGCGAGGTGAAGTACTGATATGGCTGACTGGCATGCACCTCAGGGACCGTTCGACATCCCTGACGTACCTTCGTTTGTACCACGGAGGCTGAAACCATGGCTGTTTATATTCTTTGTACTGATTATTCAGTTTTCCGGAGGCATATATCTTGCGGCGGCTTCCGACATGGTCGGCACCACCGGATTGATGCAGCAGGACATACTCATGGCCGGATACGCTTCGATTATCGGCCTGGCGATAAATTTTGCCGTGATGTTCCGCATAAAGTTCCGCTTTTCAAACCGGACTCAGCTTCTGGCCTGCTGCATAGTGCTGATAGCGGCCAATTTCATCTGCGCCCACACCGACTCTGTGCCACTGCTGGTGACTACCTGTTTCGTGGCCGGTTGGTTCAGGATGCAGGCCACCTTCGCCTGCAACTCCACCTTACAGCTGTGGCTGACTCCGACACGCGACATGTCGGTGTTTTTCTGCTATGTCTATATAATAGTTGACAGTGTGATACAGCTCAGCGGCATAGCCGTCATATACACCGCATTCTATTCCCAATGGGAATACATGCACTTGATCATGACCGGGCTGCTTGTGCTGATGATGCTCATGGTACTTGTGCTTGTACGTCCGGTCAGAGCTCCGATGTTCATACCCCTGCTCGGAATAGACTGGATTGGAGCCATACTGTGGTCAGGATTCATGATGAGCTTCACGTTCATCTGTGTCTACGGCAATTATTTCGACTGGTGGGAAGCACAGGAAATTTGCGTGGCAACCGTGGCCGCACTGCTGTGTCTGGGCATTAATCTGTGGAGAGCATCGTTTCTGCACCACCCGTACATATCGTTCATGGCCATGAAGAACCGAAATGTCATCAGAGCCACCGGCATTTACCTTATATTCTTCACTCTGATTGCAACCGAACATGTGTTCGAACACTCCTACGCAGCCTCTGTACTCGGTTTTGACGAAACCAACCTGATAGACCTGAACTGGTATGTATTCGCAGGAATCATTGCCGGATGTGCCTTCACATACTTCACGTTTGCCCTCAGGAAATGGCGCTACAAGACAATGACCGCGATTTCGTTCGCACTGGCCATAGTGTATCTTGCATGGTTCTACTTCATGATTGACTATGGTGTAGAGAAGGAAATGCTTTTTCTGCCGCTGTTCTTCCGCGGCGCAGCCTCGGTGATTGTATCTATTGTGTTTCTTACCTCCATCGTACAGAGCGGACTGCCCTTCCAGGTTTTTCCGCAGGCTCTTACCATCAACGGCTTCACCGGAGCCGTAATGGGTGCGACTTTCGGGCCGGCGCTGATCGGAGAGCTGCTCGGACATGTCATGGCTGAAAATTCGGCTCTGCTTTCCGCTGCCGCCACCGATACCTGTCTGGAAGCGGTAAATATGCATCTGGGCAATCTCTACGGCCTTGTAGCGGTCCAGGCTCTTGTGGAGTCGATGAAGGAGATTTACGGACTGCTGCTGATAATCGCTGCCGTATCACTGCTGGTGATTCTGGTCAGCTACAGCCCTGCACGGCCATGGGCCATATTTCCGAAATGGAAGACTATCCGACGCACGCTGAAGCATATCGCACGCAGCGAAAGCCGGGCTTGACGCCTGACATTACAATACAGACCGCCCCGATGCCGGATGGCATCGGGGCGGTCTGTATTGTAATGTCGGCTCTTAGAGCCGGTTGCCGCGCACACCCGCAATACGGCTCAGGCTGAATATGCCCGCGACCACAGCCATGCCGATGGCCATATACAGGCAGGCATCGACCGACTTCGACGGCGAACTTATCATGGCGAAGGCCACTGTCACCACAGTGGCTCCAAGGGTCTGTCCCACAAGGCGTGCCGTACTCTGCATACCGCCGGCGCCCCCCGTACGTGCCACCGGTGTGGCAATCACCATAACTATATTGTTCGGCGTCTGGAACATTCCGAATCCAACACCGCACAGTGCCATTCGCCACGCGATGTTCCACTCCGTCACGGACGCATCCGGAAGCAGCAGCAGCAAAAGAATGCCTGTGGCATATACTGCCATGCCACAGGCTGCAGTGGCACCCGGATTATGACGCTCTACAAAGCGTGCCGCAAGCGGCGACACAGCCATAGTGGCCAGAGGCCATGGTGTCATCAGCAGTCCGGTGGTGATTTCATTGAAGCCGAAACTGTTCAGAAACATAAAGGGCAGCGAAATCATGGCCAGATTCTGGGCTATGAACGAACACACAGAAGTGGCTATGCTCAGAGAATACAGTCTGATGCCGAACAAATCCACAGGCAACATAGGCGATGGCCGTCCGAGCTGCCGTCTCACATAAAGTACGCCTGCTACTATTCCTACAGCCAAAAGCACAACGGCCAATGTCGGATTTCCCTTTCTTGCAAAACTTCCGAGCGAATAGAATATCAGACCGAAGACCACTGTATTCTCCACCGCACTGATCCAGTCGAAATCCAGACGTGACTCTCTTGGCGGATTCTGAGGCAACAATCGACGACCGATTATAAAGGCGACTATGCCGAAAGGCAGATTGATAAGAAACAGCCAGTGCCATGACGCGACTGACAGTATACAGCCGGCAATCGTAGGTCCGGCGGCCGTGGCGATGGCAATGACCATGGCATTAAGAGCCAGTCCGCGACCGAGTATCTGCCTTGGGTAAATCAGACGTGTCAGCGCAATGTTCACACTCATCACACAGGCAGCCCCTACCCCTTGAAGCGCTCGTGCCGCAAGCATCATCGCAAAAGAGCGAGAGGCTGCGCAGAGAGCCGACGACAGAGTGAACAGCGCCACTCCCACAAGAAAATTACGTTTATAACTGTGCAGGTCTCCGACCGACGACAGCGGCAACAGCAGCATGGTGATGGCCAGCTGATATATAGTCACAATCCATACTGTCTGCGAATCGGATATGCCGAAGTTTACAGCCATTACCGGAAGCGACACATTCACCAGCGTGACATCAAGCACGGTCATCACCAATACTATCAGTATGGCGATGACTGCCGCATATTTTTTCAGTGACAGGCTGTTCATGTGGCTATAGCGCGTCTATCCAGCGGAAGAGGTCATCGAGGTTGTAGTCGCCGCTGTGAGGACGGTTCCACGGCAGGAAGAAGTCCACGTCATAGCCGGCATTCATAAGTTTTGTAGCCAGATTTACCGGCACAAGGAACGATGTGTCGCGGTCCTTGGCGCCGGTGCCCGCACTTGCCGACAGCGTCACTGCCGCAAGTCCTGTCAACAGTAGTTTTCTATTGTTCATTTTTATGGATATATTGAAACGGGACAAGGGAGATTTCAGCAGAATCTCCCTGATAAAACAATCAAAAATTACGTCAAATTATTTCACCTGACTGAAAAGCCATTCTCTGACCGGTGTCAGACGGTAGGCATAGTCAAACGAATACATATGTTCACTGCCTTTGCCATCGGCAGGCAACACGGTCTTCGATTCAAAATTTATAATCGTGATGGGTGCGCCTTTGGCAAGGACTGCCTTTGCAAGCTCATCCTGTTCCGCCTGCGGCAGACGCGCGCTCCATTCCGTATACTCATATTTGACACCCGCGCGGTCGGCCGCAGCTTCAAGGGCATCGAATGTTCCTGCTTTTCCGGCTGTTATAAACACAAATTTATGTTTAACAAGCTCGGGGAAGGTGGCGCTGTCCCAATGGCAATCGACGAATATCGAGGCTGCGAACAGGTCGGGATATGCCGAATTGTAATACATGGATATCATGCCGCCCATCGACTGGCCGGTAGTGTACAGACGTTTGCTGTCGACTCTGTTCTCAGAAGCTACCTGTTTCACAAGCCGAGCCACCATATCCACTTCATCGGTATGCTCATAGGCGTCGTTCACCGCTACTCCGGAATATTGCGGCACAAGCACATAGCAAGGATGCTCTTTCTGCCATTCGGGTGTTGCCCATACAAGGGCGCCATACCCCTGGGTCAGCGGCCTTGTGGCATCTGTGCCGGGCGTACTGGCATCGGCCATGAACAGTACCATAGGGTAAGTCTTGCCGGGCGATGTTGTCTTAGGTGAGTATAAATTATATACCAGAGTTTTGCCCGTAATGGAATCTTTATATTCCATCTGGCGGAATTCCGGTACCTCCGCCTTTATCATTGCCTGAAGAACCGAGTCTCCGGATTTGTCAATCACAGGGCCGCCACCAGGGGTTCCGAGCTGAGGACCGCCGGGTTTTCCACCTTTGGGTTTTGAAGTCTCGGCCTGCTGCTGTGTGCCGCTGTCTGACTTGCCGCCTCCGGAGCAAGAGCCGAGTATCGGCATGGCGCATACTGCAGCCATTGCCATCACTGAAGTGAATGATAGTCGTTTTATCTTCATAATGATTATTACTACATCCTATATTATAAGTTGATTATCGCTACATCCTATACTATAAGACTCCTGACGCCGGAATAGTTTTATAACCGTTGGTAAACTGACTGTATCAAGTGGCGACTGCAGTTTTAGAGCCGCCTCGGCTGACTGCAGTTGTCTTTAAGGCGGCATCCGCTGCAACCGCAGTCACAGCCGTCCTTGCCGCGACGGCTGCGGCGGACTATCCAGACCACTGCCGCCAGTATCACAATGCCTACTACTATCCACTGTATCCACACGTCTGTCATTTCTTTAAGCGTTTTGCAAGTTGTGATGGTGTCAGAGTTTCGGGGGCGTCGGTAAAATCAATTCTGAAGGTACAGCCTTCTCTGAAACGGCTGCAGCCATAGGCTGTACGTCCTTTCAGAATATGCCCCTGACCACAGAGCGGACACGCCACCTGTTCGAGTTTTGTTATACGCGGAGCACGTTTTGCCTTAGGCTTTACTTCTTTATCCGACTTTTCTCCCGGCTTTTTTGCCGTCGAAGCTGCTTCAGACTTCTGGTCTACCTCGATACGCATGCTGCTGTTGTCGCTCAACACATTGATTACCACTTTTCCTATCATTTCCTTGAGTTCGCCGATGAAATCGGAAGCCTTGTAGTCGCCGCGCTCGATTCTGCGGAGTTTGCTCTCCCACTCGCCTGTGAGCCGGGCACTTTTGAGCAGTTCCTCCTTTATTGTGGCTATCAGCTGTATGCCGGCGTCCGATGCCATGATGCTTTTGCCCTTGCGGTAGATATAACGGCGGCGGAAGAGTGTCTCTATGATTGCGGCTCGCGTCGAAGGGCGTCCTATACCGTTTTCCTTCATGGCCTCGCGCAGAGCCTCGTCGTCGACAGTCTTTCCGGCTGTCTCCATAGCCCGCAGAAGCGTACCTTCGGTATAATATTTCGGTGGCTGTGTGGTACGCTTTGCCACAAGTGGTTTGTGTGGTCCGCTCTCGCCTTCGGTAAAAGCGGGCAGTATTCCGTTGCCTTCTTCGGTCTTGTCGCTGTCGGCTTCGGCTGCGCTCTGCCCGGCATACACATCGCGCCATCCGGCCTTCACTATCACCTTTCCGCTGGCCTTGAATTTCACATCGCCGGCATGTCCGAGCACCGTAGTGGTGTTGAACTCGCAGTCGGGATAGAAGGCCGCTATAAAGCGGCGGGCTATCAGATGATAGAGCCGTTTCTCCTCGCCTGCGAGCACTGCGGGCGACTGGCCTGTGGGTATGATGGCATGGTGGTCGGTGACCTTGCTGTTGTCAAACACTTTCTTGCTCTTGGGTATTCTGGCGGCAAGCACAGGAGCTGTAATATCGGCGTATGGAGTCATGCGCCGCAGTATGTCGGGTATTTTCGGATAGATGTCGTCCGACAGATAGGTGGTGTCGACACGTGGGTATGTGGTCACCTTTTTCTCATACAGACTCTGTATCAGCCGCAACGATTCATCGGCACTCCAGCCCCAGCGTTTGTTGCATTCCACCTGCAGCGAAGTGAGGTCGAAGAGCCGAGGAGGTGCTTCCCGCCCTTTTTTCTGGCTCACGGAATCCACGGTGAACAGTTCTGCCGAAATTTTTTCGGCAGCCTCGGCGGCGGCCGTCTCGTCGCTGAAGCGGTCGCCGACGGCTGTGAACAGAGCCTCGCGGTATATAGTACGCAGCTCCCAGCTGTCCTGAGGCACAAAATTGGCAATCTCGTGATGTCGGTTCACTATCAGAGCCAGTGTAGGGGTCTGGACACGACCAATTGACAGCACGTTGCCGGGCGATGAATATTTCAGTGAGTAGAGGCGTGTGGCGTTCATGCCGAGAATCCAGTCGCCGATTGAACGCGACAAGCCTGCGTAATACAGATTGTCGAACTTCGATTCGGGCTCGAGATGGCGGAATCCGTCGCGAATCGACTCATCGGTCAACGATGAAATCCACAGACGCTTCACCGGACAGCTGACCTTTGCCTTCTGCATCACCCAGCGCTGAATCAGTTCGCCTTCCTGGCCGGCATCACCGCAATTTATCACCTCGTCGGCTTCGGCTATAAGAGACTCTATGACATGAAACTGACGGATATATCCTTCGTCATCGATAAGTTTTATGCCGAAACGGGGCGGTATCATGGGCAGATGCACAAGTGTCCAGCGCTTCCAGTAGTCGCAGTAGTCGTGCGGCTCTTTCAGCGTGCACAGATGCCCGTAGGTCCATGTCACCTTATAGTCCCCGCCCTCGTAGTAGCCGTCGCGTTTGACGTTTGCTCCCAGAATGGCGGCTATATCCTTGGCCACGCTCGGTTTTTCGGTGATGCAGAGTTTCATTCGCAGTCGGGTTGCTTGGCTTCGTTCCAGAGTGTGTCCATCTCGCCGAGTGTCATGTCGGAGAGTTTCCGTCCTGATTCTGCGGCCCGCGCCTCTATGTGGTTGAAACGGCGGATAAATTTGCGGTTTGTGCGTTCAAGGGCGTTCTCGGGGTTGACTCCGTAGAGACGTGCGGCGTTGACGATACTGAACAGCAGGTCGCCGAATTCGGCCTCGATGCGGTCATGGTCGCCCGATGCTATCGCCTCTTCGGTTTCGCCTCGCTCTTCATTCACTTTTTCCCATACCTGTTCGCGCTGCTCCCAGTCGAAACCTATGTTGGCGGCTTTCTCCTGTATGCGGTATGCCTTTATCAGAGCCGGCAAGGCAGAAGGCACCCCCGCAAGGACTGTACGGTTGCCGTCGCGTTCCTTGAGTTTGATTTTTTCCCAGTTCTGCTCCACATCGTGGCTGTCGCTGACTTCTACCGAGCCGAACACGTGCGGATGCCGGAAAATCAGCTTGCTGTTGAGGGCATCGGCCACATCCGCAATGTCAAACTGTCCTTTTTCATCGCCTATCTTGGAGTAGAAGAGTATGTGCAGAAGTACATCGCCGAGTTCCTTGCGGATTTCATGCGGCTCATCGCTGAGCAATGCCTGGGCGAGCTCATAGGTTTCTTCTATGGTGTTCGGGCGCAGGCTCTCGTTGGTCTGCTTGGCATCCCACGGGCACTGCACGCGCAGAATGTCGAGGGTATCTATCACGCGTCCGAGCGCTTCGAGTTTTTCTTCTCTTGTATGTGACATCTGTATATATTTTTTCAAAT
>CAMWUD010000086.1 GCA_947177365.1 uncultured Porphyromonadaceae bacterium
CGTAAGTCATCGACTAGCTTTACAAATCGGAATCCTAGACGAATTTCAACAACCGCGCAATAGCATGGCTTCTCAAGAACTACAACCGCATATACGATGATGTGCCTATGAGCCTCGACCTCTATACGCGTCAATGCTCGGTTGGCATCACAGCCACACAGCTCTCGATATGTGCCGGAACCATAGCCAACAAGGGCAAGAATCCCGTCACCGGCCAGCAGGTCTTCGACCCTGAAATTTCACCGAAAATCACCACCCTTATCTCATCGGTAGGATTCTACCAGAACACCGGTGACTGGCTGTACAGCTCCGGCATTCCCGCCAAGAGCGGCGTTGGCGGCGGTGTGCTCGGCGTAATGCCCGGAGTCATGGGCATTGCCGCTTTCGCCCCACCTCTTGACGAAGCAGGCAACTCCGTCAAGGCTCAGGCTGCGGTCAAAGCCGTTATAAAAAAGCTCGGTCTGGGCGTTTTCAACGGCGACTCGGTCTCTGTCACCGCCTGATTGAAAACACACAAAATATACGTTTCACATAAAATCAACCATCATGCAAGTCAAAACAGGCAAAGGCAACATCTCCCTGATGGTGGTGCTCGCCATATGGTCGCTCTCGCTTGCCGTAGACCTTCCGGGGCTTGCGGTCACGCCTATCGAGGGCAGCCTTCACACAATTTTCCCGGATGTGACCGATTTTAAAATCCAGTTGCTTACCGTTCTGCCCAACCTTGTGATTATCCCCTTCGTGCTTCTGTCGGGCAAGCTGTCCGAAACCAAGCACAAAATCGCGGTAATCACACTCGGCACCATCCTCTACATCATTGCCGGCGCATGGTCCATATTCTCCGGCTCGCTGACCGAGCTGATATGGCTCAGCTGCCTTCTTGGAGCCGGCTGCGGTCTGATTCTGCCGTTCTCCACCGGTCTTATCGCCGATGTTTTCACAGGCAAATACCGCATGAAACAGATGGGTATCATTTCAGCCATCGGCAACATCGCTCTTGTGGGAGCCACTTTCGTTGTCGGCTTTCTCGCAGCCAAAAGCTGGCACCTGCCGTTCCTGGTATACCTTATTCCTCTGATTTCGCTGGTTCTCATTCCGTTCCTGCGCAAGATTCCAAAGACCGACTACAGCAACACACCTGACACAACAGCCTCTTCCTCAGCGACCACAGCCAATACCGAGCCGGCGGTCGATGCCGACGGATTCTCCACGAGCGGACAGACCGTAAAAGGCGGCTTCTATATCGGACGTACTATCTGGCTCCTGCTGGCATACTTCTTCTTTGTATTCGCCACTTCGGTGCCTGCATATTATCTGCCTGATCTTATGCCTCAGTACAACATGTCGACAGAAGAAGTATCTACCGTGACATCGATATTCTATCTGGCCATGTTCGCCATAGGCCTGATTGTGACTTCTGTCATGAAAGTATTCCGCAAGACTACATTCATTCTCGCCACAGCCCTCATCGTAGGCGGCATGCTCATGTTCGTGCTCACACGCTCCATGGCCTTGTTTGTCATTGCTTCGGCTCTGGTAGGTCTCGGCAACGGTCTGGCTCAGCCTATATTCTATACCAAAGCAACCGAACTTGTGACATCGGAATCCAAATCCACGCTTTCGCTTGCCTACCTTCAGGTAGCCAACTACGTGGCCATATCGATGGTACCGGTAATCATCAGTTTCTTCGCCGACATATTCGGCAACAAGAGCAATCTGTTCCCCTTCGTACTGGTATTCATCTTCTCGGCCATGGTACTCGCAGCGGTAATCATCCGTGTCCGCCACTTTGTGTTCGGCATCAGCAAACATTACTATCAATAACTCTTTAAACATACAGTCATGACAAATTCAGAAAAACCGAGAATACTTATAATCTACACCGGTGGCACCATCGGTATGGTAGAGACCGCCGACGGCCTGCAGCCCTTCGATTTCTCTCACCTGATGGACAATGTTCCCAAGGTAGGCCAACTCGGCTACCAAATCGACAGCGTACAATTCAGCCAGCCCATCGACTCATCGAACATGAGTCCGGCCTATTGGAACATGATTGTAAAAGACATTGCCGACCGTTACGACCAATACGACGGCTTCGTGGTGCTCCACGGAACCGACACCATGGCATACACAGCCTCTGCCCTTGCCTTCATGCTGCGCAACCTGCGCAAGCCTGTGGTAATCACCGGCTCCCAGCTTCCTATCGGCGACACCCGCGAGGACGGCACTGAGAATCTGATTGCCGCACTCCAGGTGGCTGCGGCCAAAGACGACAACGGCGACCCTATGATACAGGAAGTCGTAATCTCCTTTCAGGACTATATCGTGCGCGGATGCCGCTCCACCAAATTCACGTCCACGGGCTTCCACGCCTTCAAGAGCTTCAACTATCCGGTACTCGGCACCATCGATCTGCATATCGAATATGCAAAGCCTTATCTGCTGCGCCATCAGACAGCCGAACCGCTGAATCCGTTCTACTCTCTGGACCCGTCGGTGCTTGTCATGTGGCTATTCCCCGGCATCAGCGAGAGTGTTGTAAAGGCTCAGCTGGCGACTCCCGGCATCAAGGCTGTGGTACTGCGTACGTTCGGCGCCGGCAACGCCCCCACCGAACAGTGGTTCCTCGACGCATTGTCAGATGCCGTCGGCCGCGGACTTATCATCTATAACGTGACCCAATGTCAGAACGGCGGCGACGAACAAAAGCGCTACTATACCGGAGACATGCTCGCAAAAGCCGGCGTAATATCCGGCTATGACATCACAGTCGAGGCAGCTGTCACCAAACTTATGTACCTGCTCGGAGCCGGCCTTACATCCGACCAGATCAAGGAATATCTCGGCATATCCATTGTAGGCGAAATCACCGTAGGCTGATTTTTAGAGCCGGCTCTTAGAACCGGCTCTTAATCTTGCAATGAGGCTGTACCCGTAACTCCGGACACAGCCTCATTGCTATTTACCCGTTCCCTAATTTTACCTTTTAGCATTCGGATTAACACAGTTTAACAATGAAAAAGAAAGCAAATAGAGCTAAAAATTGTAAATTTGCACAGAAATACCCACACACGCATCATTAAAACACCACATTTGCAAAAACAATCCAATCATATTCTATCACATGAAAATCATTGCTAAAATCGGTCTCGCGCTTGCATTCTGTGCCGCCATTACCCCTTCGGTTTTCGCACAGGAGACCACATCCAAGCCCAATGTATTCATAGATTACTTCTGGCGTCCCGCCGACCTTGACTTCAACATCGCAGAGCAGGTCCGCAACAACGTCATCGAAGCAATCAACGCCACCAACCGTGTTGAACTCATCGATGTTGACAGCCGCTCTGCACTCGTCATCGAGAAAGAACGCCGCATGACGGGCCAGCTTGCCGCCGAAGATGACCTGAGCCGCATTGCCGTCATGAAGGAAGAAGGAGCCAACGCCCTGATTCAAGGTCGCATAACCTCACTTGTAATCAAGAGAAACGACTCCAAGGACGGCTCTTACTACTACGACGCGACAATCAACTACACACTCAAAGCCATCAACCCCAACGACGGCAAACTCATATCGACAAAAACCATAAAGGTCGGCGACGAACTCCTCAACCTCAAGACCTACAAGACAGCAGACGAAGCTGCCATGGGAATTGCCAAAGACGCCCAGCGAGGCGTTGCCTCCTTTATCGAGGAAGCATTTCCCATTATCGGCACTATCCTCGAAGCTGCTGAAGTCAAAAGAGACGATATCAAGACTGCCTACATCAGCGTCGGCAACAGCGCCGGTGTAAAAGAAGGCAACAAGTTCAGCGTCTGCATAGAGCGCACTATCGCCGGCCGCAAATCCCAGAGCGTAATCGGCGAGGCTGAAATCGAATCTGTCGAAGGCGATGACATCTCTCTGGTCAAAATCAAAAAAGGCGGCAGAGAACTCAAATCAGCGATGGACGCCGGACAGACCATTGTGGTGAAATCCATTCCCAAAAAAGAGCGCGCCGGTTTCTCTATCTGACCGGCAGTCAACACTTCAAGACACACCAAGGGGTGTTGCAGAACTCAGATACCCCCCACACAAATATGAAATTCTGCAACACCCTTCCCCTATTTTCTTATAAATCAAACTCTATTACGATATGAAGAAACTCATAGTGATGTTTCTGGCCGGTCTGGCCCTGTGCATCCCTGCCGCAGCTCAGAACTTTTCCGACAACGTCAGCCTCGAAAGCTCCGAAGGAGACATAGTCGCGATTAAGGCGAGCGCATCGCATGCAAAGAAAAAAGAAGCCGAAACACTCGCTATAAAATCGGCTTTCAACGCCATCTTCCACTCCGGAGTCGAAGGACTCAAAAACGGACAACCGATGATTGTAGGCGACAGCAAATCCTACGACTACCGCTTCTTCAACGAAAACAGATATATACAGTACATGACGCAGGAGCCTAAAAAGCTCAACAGCGACAAGATAAAAGGCAACAGCCTCACCACCGTAGTTGTATACATCAACCTCAAAAGCCTTAAGGCCGAACTGCAGCGCAACAAGCTCACCATATCACCGGCATGGGCCGACGCAAAAGCTGTAAGCGCGACTGCCTCTCTCAACCCCACCATAGTGGTGGCGCCCTACACCACAGCCGAGACCGGCTACAGCTTCGAGTCCATGAGAAGCATCCTCGAAAAAGACCCTATACAGAGATACGCTGTCGATCGAGTAGCCGAAGAGTTCCAGAAACACGGTTTTAAAACCCGCGACCTCGTTTCTCAGCTCCAGAACGCAAAGACAAGCGCGTTCCTGCGCGAAGGCACCCAGACCGACGACGAAAGCATGGTCGTGTCGCAACTACCGGGCGACATTATTGTATATGTCGACTGCTTCATCAATTCTCTCGGCGATGGCAAATCAGCAGCCACACTCAACATCCATGCTCTCGAGAAACAGACAAACGGCCGTCTGGCTACAAAAGCCTTCGGTTCAAGCGGCTTCTACACCAACGAACACATGCCTCTGGTCAACAACGCAGTCGAAAGCATCACCGCCGACTTCTTCTCCCAGCTCCACGACTCATTCGATGAAATGGTGCGGAAAGGACGCGAAGTAAGCATGGAACTCTCTCTTGCCGAAAGCGTTGACTGGGACTTCGACTGCGACGCGCCCGCCTCAGGCGAATTTTTCAAGGACGCGCTTGAAGAGTGGCTCCGCGAAAACTCATTCCAGAGCGTCTACAACCTGAACTCAAGCGACAAATACATCGTAATCAGCGTCAACGTACCTCTCTGGGACATGGAGAAAAACCGTTCGTTCACTCTGACCAACTTCAGCTCCAACTTCCGCAAGTTCCTCAAAAGCCAGCTCGGAGATGAGTATAAACCCAAAATCACCACAATGGGTCAGAAAATTGATGTGAAAATCGAATAACACGCTAATATATGAAACGACTTATCACATATATAATCGCCGCCACGGCTGCACTGATGCTGCACGCGCAGAGCACAGGCGACAACATCCGCTTCTCGCTCCATGGCGTTGCCGGCGAGGAAGTGACGGAAGCGACAGCCACGGCTCTCGACACCAAGCTTCGCCAGGCGCTCAACCGCACCGGCGCCCTGCTCGACAGTCCCGACGGCATCTTCGCCGTGCGCCCTACCCTCTCCTTCGCCACCGACGACGGCACCGAAGGCATGGTGATGGACCTCAGCCGCGTCAAAGGCGATCTTGTGCTCGAAGCCTTCAACGCAATCGACGGCAAGGTCTTTCACTCGGTGACAGTGCCTGTAAGCGCAACCGTCACCGGTTCGCGCGACCAGGCGCTCAAAAAGCTCGCGACATCAATCAAGGCCACCGACCCCGTGTTCGTGCGCTTCGTGCGCAAATCGCGTGAGAAAATCACCGACTATTATGCCGAAAACTGCGGCATAATACTGCAGCGTGCACAGACTCTTGCCGACACCGGCCACGATGCAGAAGCGCTCGCCGCACTCGCCGCCATAGCACCGGAGATGGAATGCTACGACCTTGCCCGTCAGCTCATCGCGCAAATCGACGGCAGCCCCGTAATTCCCGACACCGTAGTGATAGAGAACACCGTCCAGGTGCCTGTGGAAGTTCCTGTCTTTATAGTAGTCGAAGCCGAACCGCAGCCCGTGGCCACTCCGTCACCCGCACCCGCCCCAGCTCCGGAACCTGCACCGGAGCCTGCACCGGTCGCTCCGTCATATACTATAAAGCTCAGTCACCCCGATGACTTCGACTTCCGCATCATATCGTGCAAAGGCATCAGGAGCGGAAACCAGATAAAACTCACAGGCGAGTTCATCAACAAGAAATGCCGCTACGACGTGCAGTACATGGCGCTCAAGAAAGGCTTCGATCAGGATGGCAACGAGTTCCCGCGTGATAACATGCACATTCGCGACTACTTGGTCGAGAACATCAACACCCCCGTGTCGGTGCCTGTCAAGATACCATTCACCATCTACAAAGCCGACCCGGCAGCGGTTGATTCGCTCAGCTACCTTTACATCGAATTCGACCGCTACAACATCGAGATTCGCAACCTCCCCATAGCCTGGGAATAACCGACAGTTCTATGAAGCGCATCAGCATCATACTGGCCGCATTGACACTGGCCGCAGCGGCACACGCCGAAGTCAAAGTGATTGAACGCAGCGACAAAAAGACACCCGAATGGATCACGGGCGCCTCCGAAGGATATATCGTCTCGGCAGTCGAGGCTCCGTCGATCGCCGAGGCACGCACACGTGCCGAGCAGGATATAGCCGTACAGATGGCAATGACCATCGCCCGAAACATCGACGCCTCATATTCCAACACGAGCATGGAGACAGTCGGCAACAACGGTGTCGACAGCCGAGACAGCTACAGTTCGTCGGTGGCCGTGCAGGCCGCGCGTCTGCCGTTCATCAAAGGCATCAGCCTGAGCAAAGCCGACGCCGTCTATTGGACCAAAGTGCGCGACAAAAACACCAAAGCCGAGTACTATCAGTACTACGTACGTTATCCCTTCTTCCGCGTCGAGCAGGCAACCCTTGAAAAAGAGTTCGAAGAGTATGACGCCGCCAAAGAAGCCGAGCTTGAAGCCCTTGAGGCCGATATCGACAACGTCGACAGCCTCGACGGCATCAAGAGCGCGATAGGCGCGCTCGAAAGCCTCAGCGAATACTTCTTCGACAAGGTGCGGGCCGCCCGCACCGACGCTCTGATTGCACGCTACCGCGAACTGCCTAAGAACGTGGTGATGAGCGGCGCCTTCACCGGGCCTAATACGCTCGTGGTCAGCTTCTCGCTCAACGACCACGCTTTCAAGGTCTACGGCCCGTTGAAAGCCACATCCAACTGTGCTTCGGCCATCAACGTCAAGCCCTCGCAGGGTGCCTACAACATAAGTTTCAACACCGACGACTGCCTCGATGATGAAGAAAACTACATAGATGTGAACATCCGCTTCGAAGGCCGCAAACTCGTCGGGCGCTACTCCATCAACTCAGCTGCCGAGACAGCCACACGCTTCTCTGTAGTACCCACCGGCAAGGTGATGCTGGCAGCCGACAGCACAGCCGCCGACGAGCGAGCCATAGCAGGACTCAACATCCGCATCTCGCTCAACAACCGTGGCGGCAGTCCCTTCGGAGTCAAGGCTCTCGAACTTGAAGTGCCCACTCTGACCACTCCCATCGTCATTGACAACATCGATGCCGTCTACACCACACGTGGTGTGGTACAGCTCGCCCTGCGCTACGAAGGCACACTGCGCGTAGCCGAGACAGCGTCATCGAGAATATCGATGGTCAACGGCACCCTCACTCTGATCAATCCTCTCACCCAGGCCGTAGAAAGAGTGAAAATAGCCCTGCCATACAGCGCCAACTGGCTGAAATAAAGCGGAAAGTAAAAATGGAAATGGAAAATGAAAATGGGAAATGGAGTTTATCACTAATCATTTGTCATTAATCATTTATCATTAATCATTTATCATTAGTCATTTATCATTAGTCATTTATCATTAGTCATTTATCATTAGTCATTAATCATTTATCATTAATCATTAATCATTCGTCATTTACAAAAATATTTTCATCACTAATTTTTAATAATATGAAAAAGCTTTTAACCATCATCGCACTTCTGTTTGCCTTCATGGCAGCACCCGTTGCAATGGCCGCACCCGAGGCCGAAACCCTCAGCAAATCAGACACCAAAAGAGTTGAGAAGGACGCCAAAAAACGCGCCAAAGAACTCAAGAAAGCAGGCTGGGAACCCCTGGCAAGCACCAGCACCCTTGAGTATGCCATGATCAAATACCGCATCTACCTCGAAAGCGACGAAGACAACCGCATACCCATCACCGGCATCGCCATCGGCCGCAACAACAAAATCGGCCGCGAAAACGCCATACACAGTGGTGTGGCAAGCTACGCCCAGCGTGCCAAGGCTCAGGTTGTCGGCAAAGTGAAGTCGGTGATGTCGAGCGACGCGCACAACGTATCGCAGGAAGAAATCGACAAATTCGGCGCTGCCTATGAAGCCGCTGTCAACACCAAGCTGTCGGGTCTGGTAAAAGAACACTTCACTCTGGTGCGCACAGCTAAAGACGGCTCCAAGGAGTTCAACGTATACATGAGCATCGATGAAAAGAAGGCACGCGAGGCACGTGAATTAGCCGCTCGCGAAGCCAGAGAGAAATCGCACCTCGGCACTCTCTCTGAAATGGTCGAAGAATTTATCGGCGAACCTGTAGAGGCCGACGAATAAGCGCCTTCACACTCTCGACTCATGAAACGATTATCATTCATCTTAGTGTCGGCGGCGCTGTTAGCACCGCCGACATTGCTTTCGGGCCATAGTCCGAGCGACGACGGCTTCGACAGCTTCATCTCGGGAGCCATGAGCGATTTCGATGGCTTTATCGACGAGGCCAACCGCGACTTCATCGACTTCATGCGCAATCCCTGGAAGAAATACGATGCAGTCAAGCCGGTGGAGAAGCGCGTCATACCTGAGCCTGCGGAACAGCCAAAGGCCGCGCCCGGAGAAAAAGCACCGGAGAAGCCCACGCCCCTCACCATTGAGGAGATTATAGACCTCACCAATCGCGAGGGTGGCATAAAAGAAGGCGAAGAATTCGGATTTCCGAAGACGCCGGGAATTCCGAGTGCTCCCAAAAAACCGAGTACTCAGAGTGCTCCGAGTTCTCAGAGTACTCCGAGTACTCCGCAAAAGCCAAGCGCTCAGAGCTCGCCGATTACACAGAGTATTGCGCGATGTCCCCTGTCCCAAAGAGCAACGAGAGCTCCGACGAGACCGACTGCTCACACAAAGCCC
>CAMWUD010000087.1 GCA_947177365.1 uncultured Porphyromonadaceae bacterium
TGCCATACCTTAAAAAGAAGAGAACAATCGAATTGTTCTATAGTAGGCGCAAAGAGCGCGAAGGTGCAATTCTGAGAAATTTCGAAACAGTCGATAAATGCCGCAGAGAAGTTGTCGAAGCGGCTCTTAGTTGAGGAAATTGATGCGGTTGTCAGCCTTGAAATTTATGTCGTATAACATGTCCTGAAAATACAATAATTCAACTGATTTTATTAATTTTGCATTTATGAAGAGGTTATGGCTATATCTTCTATTATTTCCGTTACAACTGTCGGTAAAAGCACAATCAATGACAGCTGAGGACTATTATGTGTCTGCTCTTAATGAAATGTCGGATATGCTTGCCGGGCGAGATACGCTGTCAATAAAAAGAGCTGTCTTTCTTGCCGAATGGGCATATTATGAAGGAAAATTGGACTATAAAACCGACTTCTGCGATGAGATTGATAGAATTAAGAAGTTTGTTTTGTCTTTTTATGAGGTAAACAAACTTCAGACATACAAAACTGGCATGCAGATGGCTATCAGTTCATATATAGTCAGCCCATATTCCGGAAATGGATATACTCCGTACACATACGACTTTGAAACTTTTTCAATGGACAAGGAGCCTTGGGAACGTCAATTTGTAAGCCGGACACTAAAAACACATAAAGGGCAGTGTCGTTCACTCCCTTGGATGTATAAAATCCTTGTTTGTGAATTAAACGCCGAGGTGTCATTAGCACATGCTCCACGCCACAGTTATATCATGTATAGAGATGAGGATAATATCACACCGGAAGAATGGATAAACCTTGAATTGACTACCAATCAAATGCAACCGACATGGTGGATTAAAGAGGATTTTGAGATATGTGATTCTGCTGTGCTTGTCGGCACATACATGACTCCGCTAACGGATTTTCAGACTGTTGCCTGTCAAATGGCTGATCTTGCATTTGGATATAGAGAAAAGTTTCACAGATATGATGAGTTTACATATTACTGTGCCAGTCGCTCTCTAGAATTTTATCCTATGAATCCGAATGCATGGATAATTCGAGGCAAATCCCTCGAGAGAATAATTCAGGATTATCTCGCAAGAACCGGAAATATCATCGATGATTATGCGGATTATCTTATATGTTTGATGGATGAGACGAAACAGAACCTTGATAAAACATATATGACCGAGGAAACCGAAGAAATCCGAAAACGACGAAAACGACAGTCAATAGAGGCTCAAAAGTATATCCAAGAAAAAATACTGTCAAAATGAAACACTTAATTTTTATATTAATTGTGCTGCTTTATCCGTTAAGTAGCCTCGCGTATTCCCATCTTTCGCCATACTCATATTGTGGTGGCGACCCGATAAACTGTGTTGACCCGACTGGCTGTGTTATCGAGGGCGTGACCAAAAAGGATGCAGCGATGGCCGTTGAAGACTTTAGATTAATGTTTCCCGGCGATGAATTTGCCAACTTCAGAAGTCTGATTGTTCAATCAGGAAAGAAACAAAACGGCAAATCATTTGCGATAATCTCAGCCGATGCGCTCTCGGCGGCCTTCACAAGAATTACGCTTAACGAAGACCAGCAGGCTCTGGTGGAGATGGTGGTTAACACGATTAATTCTGATGACGTTCATAAAGTGGAATATATAAAAGGGGTTGGTACGTTGTCGAATCAAGCGACTAAGTCATTTTTACCCGGATTTTTGTCTGGAGAAATAGGGCCAGATATGCCAGTAATTTTAGAAAGGAATGGCGGACTTCCGGTCTGGCTAGTTGTAAATGAAGGAGGAGGAGGTGTTACGACACCAACTCAAAATGGATCGCATTCTCTTATCATATTAGATGGTGAACACCCTAATGGAAGAGCCGTAACAACTGGACATGAAATACTCGGGCACGGTAGGTCTTTGGCTACTGGGTTTGGTGACAGTCAGCAGCACGTCCAAGCTATAAGAACTGAAAACCTAATATTAAGAGTAATGGGAATCCCCTTCATAAACACCGGTATAAATCACGGAAAGGATGAAATTCCGGTTCCAAGTCCATCGCTATTACCCTCATTTAGATGAAAAAAATAATATTTTTTATTGCAGTTTTTCTTTGTATGACCTTGTCGCTTTCATCAAGGGATGCAGCATCAAACTTTAACAAGTGCGACAAGGATGAAATATTACGAAATGTATTGCCTGATTCGGTATATTCATTACTTAAAGGGAAATCTGTCATTTTTTACTCATATGGACATTATGGCTATTCATGGTCTTTAATAGCAAAAATGGATAGCGGTTACCAAGCATTAAGCGGGAGAGTCAGTTACGTGGGAGAGCTTCATTTTAATAAGCCTACTGAGTCCAGCCAATTTGATACAACACATTTATTTTCCCAAAACAACGCACTTTTTTCTTGGGGATTTGATACTCTCGCGTCTAAAATAAGGAGCATGAAGAAAATCAGCCGCGAACCTTATGTCACCTTTTATACCAATCTTTCCATAATTAACTCTGACGGTGTAAATGTATTCAATTCAGACGATGCTGTGGCATACTCCGGACCGGATAGCTTATGCTTCAATAAAAAATACCACAGATTATGTCTGATAATGCGTTGGCTCTCCGATACTAACATACGCCAATATATCCCTGATTCAGTTATTAATTCACCTTTAGCAATCGAAAGATGAATTAGAGTTGGTTCTTAATTTATATTAAAAGCTGTGTTGTTCAAGGGAAATTTTCTAATTTTGCGAGTTGAATCGTAACCGAACTCAAACGCTACACACAATGATAAAGAATCTCGTCATAGTCGAATCACCGGCAAAGGCCAAAACCATAGAGAAATTTCTTGGCAGTGATTTCAAGGTGATGTCGAGCTATGGACATATACGCGACCTGAAAAAGAAAAGTTTCAGCATCGACGTAGAGCACGGCTTCAAACCCGTGTATGAAATACCGGCCGACAAGAAAAACCTTGTCGAAGAACTGCGTCGTGCGGCCAAGCAGTCGGAGACCGTATGGCTCGCATCCGATGAGGACCGTGAGGGAGAAGCCATTGCATGGCATCTGGCCGAAGTGCTCGGCCTTGACCCGCTCAAGGCCCGGCGTATAGTATTCCATGAAATTACCAAGCCGGCCATACTCCATGCCATAGAGCATCCGAGGGCCATCGACATCAACAGGGTGGACGCCCAGCAGGCCAGACGTGTTCTTGACCGCATTGTGGGATTCGAACTTTCACCGGTATTGTGGAAGAAAATCAAGCCGGCGCTTTCGGCCGGCAGAGTACAGTCTGTGGCTGTGCGGCTTATAGTGGAGCGTGAGGAAGAAATCAAACGATTCAAATCGGAACCATATTACAGAGTCACAGCCAACTTCACCGCTCCGGGTGGAGCTGTGCTCCGTGCGGAGCTGTCGCAGCGTCTTCCCGACGGAGAATCCGCGCGGAAGTTCCTTGAAGATTGTGCCTCATGCAATTATACAGTCGGCGACATCATGGTAAAGCCGCTCAAACGCGTACCGGCACCTCCGTTCACAACCTCGACGCTGCAGCAGGAAGCATCGCGCAAGCTCGGGTTCACAGTGTCGCAGACCATGATGGTGGCCCAGCGACTCTATGAGGCAGGACACATTACTTATATGCGTACCGACTCTCTGAATCTTTCCGACCAGGCGCTCGGTGCTATCCGTGAAGAAGTGGAGAAGAACATAGGTGCTGACTATTACCGTCTGCGCCATTATCAGACACGCTCCAAGGGTGCGCAGGAAGCCCATGAGGCCATACGCCCGACTTACGTCAGCGAGCATACGATTGACGGTACACCGCAGGAAAAGCGTCTGTACGCACTGATATGGAAGCGCACTGTGGCCTCGCAGATGGCTGACGCCGAAATGGAAAAGACCACAGTAGACATACAGCCCGATACCCGTCGTGAGCATTTCGTGGCTACCGGTGAGGTAGTTAAATTCGACGGTTTTCTGCGTGTGTATGCTGAAAGCACCGACGACGAGAATACTGACACCCCGTCGGCCGTATTGCTGCCGCAGCTTAGCGAGGGCATGAAAGTGGAGGCCGAAGAGATTACGGCCACAGAACGCTTCACCCAGCAGCCGCCACGCTACACGGAGGCTTCGCTTGTGAAAAAAATGGAAGAACTCGGCATCGGTCGTCCGTCGACTTATGCGCCCACAATCTCAACGATTCAGCAGCGCGAATATGTGGAAAAGGGGGAGAAAGAAGGAACTTCACGCCAATACCATACGCTTACGCTGCGCGACGGCTCGATTACCCCGCAGACACGGACTGAGACCACCGGCAGCGACAAGGGCAAGCTCATACCCACTGACATCGGTACAGTTGTAAACGAATTCCTTACTGAATATTTCCCTGATATTCTGGATTATAATTTTACAGCCAGAGTGGAGGAGAAATTCGACGACATCGCCGAAGGACAGCTTGGCTGGAGCGAAGAAATCGGACAGTTCTATGACTCGTTCCACCCCGGCATCGACAAGGCACTCAATCTGAAACTTGAGCACAAGGTCGGAGAGCGCATACTGGGCAAGGAACCCGGCAGCGGGAAACCGGTATCGGTAAAAATCGGACGATTCGGCCCGCTTGTGCAGATCGGCGACAGTGAAGGAGAAGAAAAACCGCGTTTCGCCTCGCTCCTCAAAGGACAGTCGATGGCGAGCATCACGCTTGAAGAAGCCTTGAAACTGTTTGAATTCCCCCGCAATATAGGCAGCTTTGAAGACAAGGATGTGACAGTGGCCATTGGCCGTTTCGGCCCGTATGTGCGCCACGATGGCAAGTTTGTGTCGATACCGAAGGATGTCGAACCGGCTTCGCTGTCGCTTGAAGAAGCCATTGAACTGATTGTGGCCAAGCGTGAAAGCGAAAGTCGCAAGGTGGTAAAGGAATTCGATGCCGAGCCTGAACTAAAGATCCTCAACGGACGATATGGCGTGTACATTGCCTATAAGGGAGGCAACTACAAGATACCCAAGACCGTTGCCGACCCGGCGGCATTGTCGCTTGAGCAGGCGATGGAGATAGTGAAGAATCAGGAAGACAAACCAAAACGCAGCAGCAGAAGAACGACCAAAAAATAATGGCAAAACAATTGAGAACCAAACCGGGAGCCGAGCGTGCTCCGTTCCGTCCGGACGTGATACTGCGTTTTGATGTGAAACAATCCGATGTGGAATGCGTCAGTCAGGCCGAAGCAGAAGACGGACAGGCTGAGTCAGGGCTGAAACTGCTTGATTTTCTGTTCGCCTCCATGCCGGACCGCAAACGTGTGACAGTCAAAGACTATTTGAAGCACAATCAGATACGCGTGAACGGGAACGTCACCCGTCAGTTCGATGACAAGCTGTGTCAGGGAGATGTCGTAGAGGTCAACACTACCCGTGAGTTTCAGACATTGGACTCGAAGAGAGTGTCGATAGTGTATGAAGACGAAGACATACTTGTGGTGAACAAAGGCTACGGACTGCTGTCGGTGTCGGCCGACTCCAAAAAACAGCATGAAACGGCTTACTCGATACTGCGCGACTACCTCAAGCGTGTGGATCCGCGACAGAAACTCTTCATCGTGCATCGGCTCGACCAGCATACCTCCGGGCTGATGATGTTTGCCAAAAGCGTGGCCGCCAAGGAAACCATGCAGCACAACTGGAACAATATGGTGCTTGAGCGCCGCTATGTTGCAGTGGTGGAAGGGCGTCCGGACCCGGCGTCTGGAGTTGTCGACAGCCTGCTGGCGGAAAACAGCGAGCATGTGGTCTACAGCACCAACGATGCCACGGTGGGCAAACGTGCCGTGACCGACTACCGCACGCTGCGCAGCGGACAGGGCTACTCGCTGGTGGAATTGTCGCTTTCGACCGGTCGCAAGAACCAGATACGCGTGCATATGCACGACCTTGGCTGCCCGATAGCCGGCGACCGCAAGTATGGAGCCAAATCATCGCCCATACACCGTGTGGCGCTTCATGCCAGGACATTGAGATTCGTGCATCCGGTGACCCGGCGTGACATGAATTTCAGCACGGCAGTACCGGCCGCCTTTTCCAAGTGTGTGGGCGGATACAAAGGATGACGACAAAAAATAGAAAAAACAGAATATAATGGATTTTATCAAAGAACTCACCTGGCGCGGCATGATACATACCGTGATGCCCGGTACCGAAGAACAACTTGCCTCCGGTATGACCACAGCATACCTCGGCATAGACCCTACTGCCGACTCACTGCATATAGGCCACCTTGTGGGAGTGATGATGCTGAAACATTTCCAGCGTGCAGGCCACAAGCCCATAGCGCTTGTAGGCGGAGCCACCGGCATGATCGGCGACCCGTCGATGAAGTCGCAGGAGCGCAAGCTTCTTGACGAAGAGACACTCCGCCACAATCAGGAGGCCATCAAGAAGCAGCTGGCAAAATTCCTCGACTTTGACTCGGATGCGCCCAACGCCGCCGAACTTGTCAACAACTACGACTGGATGAAGAACTTCAGTTTCCTTGATTTCATCCGTGATGTAGGCAAGCATATCACAGTCAACTACATGATGGCAAAAGACTCGGTGAAGAAACGTCTCAACGGCGAGTCGCAGCAGGGCATGTCGTTCACCGAATTTTCATACCAGCTGGTGCAGGGATATGACTTCCTGACACTTTACAAGGACAAAAACTGCCGTCTGCAGCTTGGCGGTTCCGACCAGTGGGGCAACATCACCACCGGTACAGAGCTGATACGCCGCACTCTCGGCGGAGAGGCATTCGCGCTCACCTGTCCGCTCATCACCAAGGCCGACGGCGGTAAGTTCGGCAAAACCGAGAGCGGCAACGTATGGCTTGACCGCCGCTACACATCGCCCTATAAGTTCTATCAGTTCTGGCTTAATGTATCGGATGATGACGCTGAAAAATACATAAAAATATTCACCGAGCTGCCCAAGGAAGAAATCGACGCTCTGGTAGAAGAGCAGAAGGCCGATCCGGGCAAACGTCCGCTGCAGAAGCGTCTGGCAAAGGAAATCACCATCATGGTGCACTCTGCCGAAGACTACGAGACCGCAGTGGAGGCATCGCAGATGCTGTTCGGTAACAACACCGCCGAGATTCTGCATAAGCTCGATGAAGACACTCTGCTGGCCGTGCTCGACGGTGTGCCCCGCTACGAGGTGCCCCGCAGCGCCATCGCCGAGGGTGTGAAACTTGCCGACCTTCTTACCGACATCGCTCCTGTCTTCCCGTCGAAGGGCGAGCTCCGCAAGCTGGCGCAGCAGGGCGGATTCTCCATCAACAAGGAGAAAGTGCAGGACGTCTACGCTCCTGTCGAGGAGTCGATGCTGCTCAACAACAAGTATATTCTCGCCCAGCAGGGCAAGAAAAAATATCATCTGGTAGTGGTCACTGACTGAGCATAATCCAGGAAAGCAGCCGTCGGGAGTCGCAGTTGCGCCGCCACGATGGAAAAGCCGGAGTCTCAAGCGTACAGCAGGACTTCGGCTTTATATTTTCTCTCCTTACACCGGCTCTGAGCAGACGCCGGATGTTGACAGCTTCCAGATCGACATTTCTTTCTCCGACAAGGCAGTCCGAAAAACCGGCGGCGCGGAATTCGTCGGTCAGCTCGTGGCTCACCTCATAGCAGCTGCCGCAGATACACGGACCGAAGGCCGCACGCAGCAGCGACAGATTGGCGCCGAGTCCGTCAAGCAATTCCAGAGTGCGGTCCGCAATGCCGCCGAGCGAGCCTTTCCAACCCGCATGTATGGCGGCTACGGCAGCAATGTCCGGGGCATATAGCAGCAAAGGCACACAGTCAGCCGTCCGCACACCTATGCGCAGGCCTGGCGTGCGGGTGATGACAGCGTCTGTATCCGGCAGGTTGCAATCGGCGTCGACGACAGCCACGTTGCAGCTGTGGGTCTGTACAGGCAGTAGGATATCCTTGCCGAACAAGGCTGCATCGCTGCATACTCCGGCCGTGACATGACAGTCGCCGAAGTCAATTCCAAGGCAGAGGCAGCTGTCGGTCATCGTATGTAATGAGGCATTTCGTCGGGGATGACCATTGAAAGTTCCACGAGTCCGGCAACGTTGCCGTCGTCATCGCGCCAGGCCGACTGGAATATCATCTTCCTGAGGCCTTCTTTTTCGATAGTGTATGAATTGGAGCCGCCCTCGGCAAGCAGGCGGGCGATAATCTGGCGCGAGCGTTCGTTGTGGTAGTCCATCAGATTGTGGCCTATGAGTTCGGCGCCTCCGCGCTTGGCAAAGGTCTGGCGCGACAGTTCGTTCATATAGATTATATTGCAGTGGGCGTCTGCTACGGTCACAGCACAGTTCATGCGATATGCCCAATCGGGTATGAGTTTAGTTTCCATGCTGCAAAGTTACTTTTTTTGGTCGCTTCTTCAAAAAATATATGTAAATTTGTAGGCTCAAATTGAAATATGACTATGGCAAAATTCATACCTGTGCTGCTGCTTACCGGATATCTCGGAAGTGGCAAGACTACTCTGCTCAATCGAATACTCGACAACCGGCGCGGAATCCGCTTTGCAGTCATCGTGAACGACATCGGCGAAGTGAACATTGATGCCGAACTGATTCAGAAAGGCGGAATCGTAGGGCAGGACCAGCTCTCCGACGACCTTGTGGCGCTGCAGAACGGCTGCATATGCTGCACGCTGCGTATGGACCTGGTAAAACAGATAACCGACATAACCAAGACCGGCCGCTTCGACTACATTGTGATCGAAGCCAGCGGCATATGCGAGCCGGCGCCGATAGCGCAGACCATATGCACCATACCGCAGATGGCAGGCGCGGATTTCGATGGCTTCCTGCCAAGACTCGACTGCATCGCCACGGTAGTCGACGCTTTGCGCCTGCAGTCGGAGTTTGCCTGCGGCGACCGTCTCGGACGCAAGGACATTGGCGATGAAGACATAGAGAATCTGATAATACAGCAGATGGAATTCTGCAATATCATACTTCTGAATAAAATCAGCGAAGTGACGGCAGATGAGGCTGCCCGAATACGTGCCATCATCCGTGCGCTGCAGCCCAAAGCGCAGATTATCGACTGTGATTACTGCGATGTAGACCTTGACCGGCTGCTCGACACGCGGCTGTTCGATTTTGAGGACGTGGCCACTTCCGCCACATGGGTGCGTGAACTCGAAGGACCCAATCCGGATGCGGCCGCTGACGACCACCATCCCCACGACCATCATCATGAGCATCATCACGCCCATGAAGACGGACACGGGCATGA
>CAMWUD010000088.1 GCA_947177365.1 uncultured Porphyromonadaceae bacterium
GCGGCATAGCCGGGCAGGCCCATGTCGGCGGCAATCTGCCGAAGCTGCTGAAGGACGCGGCCTATGAGGGGGTTCTTGTTGTCGGGAGTCAGCTCAGTGAGTTGTATAGGTTCTGGCATCCGTTCTGCAGCAGGTCGAGCACGGTCTCGAAGCCTTCGGCTCCGTCGTAGTAAGGGTCGGGGATGTGGTCGTAGCGCAGGGCAGCGTCGACCCATGCGGCCATCGGCACGATTTTAGCTTCGGCCTCCACAGTGGGGGCAAGGCGCCTGAGGTTGCGCAGGTTTGACTCGTCCATGCCTACGATGAGGTCGAAATTGTCGAAGTCGCTTTCGCGTACCTGACGGCATATGTGGGTCAGCTCAAGTCCGCGGCGTCGTGCGTGCACGCGCATGCGCTGGTCGGGGAGGTCGCCGATGTGATAGCCACCGGTTCCTGCGGAGTCAATCAGGAATCGCGACTCCTGCCCATTTTCCTTGACGATGGAGCGCATGACCCCGTCGGCCGCCGGGGAGCGGCAGATGTTGCCGAGGCAAACGAAGAGTATTCTCACTTGGTCTTTACCGGCGAGTCGCCGTGCGGTCTTGTCTATGATTATGCGGTCCATGATGTATCGCCGGGCCGTGAGCGGCTCCGGATATGCAAAGTTACGAAATAAATCGGAATATGGAAAGCGAATGCGGCGGAGACAAGAGTGAATCTTTCTCCGCCGCAGGTGATTCCGTCGGGTGACGGTGATGTCAGAGGCTCTGGAGCCGGGCAAGGTATTTGCCGATGATGTCGAATTCGAGATTCACCGTGCTGCCTTCCTTGATGCTGTGGAAGTTGGTGTGCTCCAGAGTGTAAGGGATAATGGCCACACGGAAGCTGTCGGCGGTGCTGTCGCAGACAGTAAGGCTTACGCCGTTGACGGTGACCGAGCCTTTCTCCACGGTCATATAGCCTTTGCGGGCGAGTTCCACGGGGATGTCGTAGCGGAAGCTGAAATAGCTGCTGCCGCCGACTTCCTCTACTCCGGTGCAGACAGCGGTGCAGTCGACATGTCCCTGCACGATGTGGCCGTCGAGACGGCCGTTGAGCATCATGGAGCGTTCGAGATTTACTTTGTCGCCGGGACGGAGGAGTCCGAGGTTCGAGCGGTCGAGAGTCTCGCGGATGGCTGTCACGGTGTAAGTGGAGTCGGGAAAGAGTTCCACAACTGTCAGACATACGCCGTTATGGGCTACGGACTGGTCGATTTTAAGTTCGTTGGCGAAGCTGCAGCGTACACGGAGCTGCAGGTTGCCTCCTGACATGTCGGCCGCCACTACGGTTGCGGCTTCTTCTACGATACCTGAGAACATAATGATTGTCGGTGGTTGGTTATTTTATGTATATGGTCGCCGGATTCACAGTGGTGAAGCTGACGCTGCCTGTGGCTGCATCGTGCGTGAATTTCAGGCTTTTGCCGTCGGCCTGCACCGATGCCGGAGCTTCGGGGAAGCCGTAGAGGGTGAAGTTGTATGTCACCTTGGCCGGAGCGCCTTTGTAGCTGCCTTCGCGGCTGATGCCGATAGTCAGCGAGGCGTCGTCGGCGATTTCAGATGTGAAGGTAGTGAGGCAGTACTGTCCGTCGGCGAGCGAGCGAGCCGAGAGGCGGTCGTCGTCGTACATGGTGAAGCTGCTGGCACCTTTCTTCTGACGATAGTATTTCACATCAATCAGAGCCGGGTTGTAGTCGCCGGTGTTCTTCATGGCGTATCCGGCCATAGGCAGGAAGGCGCCGGCGCGGACGAACAGCGGCAGGCATTCCAGAGGAGCCTCATAGTCGGCTGTATCCTTGCAGCTGTATGTACGCAGCGGGTTGTTGTAGTCGTACCACTGTCCGCAGGGGAAGACCACGCGGCGGCTTGTGGCGCCTTGGGTCATCACCGGTGCCACAAGCACATCGCGACCCCAGAGGAATTCGTCGCGGATGTTGTCGAATCGGCCTGTGGCTTTGCCGTGGAATTCGAGCGGGCGTACGAGCGGCCATCCTTTGGAGGCGTTTTCGTATGCCAGGGTGTAGTTGTACGGCAGCCAGCGGTAACGTTCTTTTATGATGGAAAGTACTGTAGCCGCGTGCTGCGGATAGTTGTATGGCTCGGCATACAGCTGGGCATGGGTGCGCAGAATGGGAGAGAACAGCCCCAGCTGAAGCCAGCGCAGGTAGAGTTCGGCATCGTAGGGGTGTTCGGGGTCAACGGCGAAGCCGCCTACGTCGTGGCCCATATAGCCCAGGCCGCTGAGTCCGGAGTTGAGCATAATCACAATCTGCGGGTCAAGGCCTCCCCAGGAGCGCGACACATCGGTGCTCCAGGGGTATACGCTGTAGCGCTGAAGTCCGGTGGTACCGCCGCGCATCATGGTCATCAGACGGGTGTCGGGGTACTGGTCGCGGAACAGGTCGTAGATAATCGACGACCAGTCGTTGCCGTACTGGTTGTGATACAAGCGGGCGGTGAGACCGTTTGCGTGAACCCCGCTTTCAGGGTGGACTTCAGGCTCGCCGAGGTCGCCCCACCAGCCGGTGATGCCGTCGTCGGTGAGCTTTTTATAGCGCTCTGTGAGCCAGGCGCGGGTGTCGGGATTGCTTACATCCCACATGCCGCCTTCGCCTACCCAGATTTTCACTTCCTGATGACCACCTTCAGGCGACTGTACAAACAGGCCGAGGCTGTCGGCCATGTTGTAGTTGCCGATGGCCTTGCCGTTTCGCAGCACGTATGGCTGAGAGATTGCCACAAGATTCACGCCCTTCTTTTTGAGCTGTGCGAGCATTTTTCTGTGGTCGGGCCATTGGGCGGGTTCCCAGTCGAGACGCCCCATGTCCTGTTCCTTGCCGTACCAGTAGAGGTCGAGGACAATGCCGTCCACAGGGTAGCCGTTACGCTGCAGGGTGTCGATGGTGCCGAGAGTTTCGGCACGGTTGTGATAGCCGTATTTTGAGGTGATGTATCCCATGGACCAGAAGGGCGGGAGGTCCTGCCGTCCGGTGAGTTCGGTCAGCTGCTCGGTAAGGCCGGCGAGAGTCCCGGCGCCGTTGATGTAGTAGTATGACACCGGGCGGTTGCTTTCGCTGATATAGCTGATTGGGTTGGAGAGAATCATCTCGGCAGCCGCATAGTCGTCGAACACCAGCGCGAAACCATCGGTGCTGAGGAATAGGGGCATGGTGATGTTCATCTGGCTGATACGCGGGTCGTCGCCGGTGTATCCGTAGTTCTGGCGGTTGTACATCACCAGAGTGTCGCCGCGCAGGTTGAGTTTGTGGCCGCGTTCGCCGGCTCCGTAGAACGAGCCGGCGGCGGTGGTGTAAAGGTCGAGCCGCTGCTTTCCGTCGGCGGTGCGGCGCACGCCGTTGTCGGTGACAATGCTGCTGGCGCCGGACATTATGGAGACTGCTCCGGTGACGGTGTTGACAGTGCAGTCTACACCGCTTGCAGTGGTGAAGAACAGCGTACGTCCGTCGGCGCTTTTTGTCGATGTGACGCGGGCGGTGGAGGCGTCAGGGTCGAGTACAGACGCCGGGCCGGTGAATTCGTTTTCTCCGGCAGCGAAATTAGATACCCGTATTATGTTGTCGGTAAGGGCAGTTACCTTTACCGTGCGGCCGGCCTCTGTAGTGATGTCCGTCGAGAAAGCGGCCATTGACATCGGAATGGCCGTTAAGGCAAGGGCTGTCATAGCCCGGCTGATGTGATTCATGCAAGTATGATATAGCTATTTGTTTCAGTCACTTATTTCTGGCTGCGGTCAATCCAGTTTATGTATTCACGCCGGTGTATCCGACCGGAGGCGGTGTACTGCGGCGCATGGTTTCCGGTCTTGGGATTGAGCTTTTTGGCGCGGGCGTTTGAAGCGTGGGTTGCGATTGTCCTGACCCACTCACAGTCCGGCAGACGCTTGGGCCAGGTGTTAATCAGGGCATCGAAATTGTAGTTGTTGAGGTCGTTGTACAGACCGGCAAGTTCCGGATATTCCGAGAGCGCTTTTTCCGACCACCATCCGTTGGCTTTGTCGTCGAGGAAGGCAGTGGCCTTTGCCGGGTCTTTTGCCGGAGTTCCGGCTTCGGCCGTATTTTCGGCTGCGGGGCTTTCTTCGGTGGCAGGTTCGTCGGCCTGCATTTTCATTGCTGCAATCGAGGCGGACGGAGCAACAGAGTCGCTGACGCTTTTTTCAGGAATTACCGGTTCTTTGGAAGTGTCGCCGAAGAGTTCCGGGAACAGGAGCATGCAGACGGCAAGGGCTGCGATGACACCTCCGAGCATAAGCAGAAGTTTCATCCACCATTTTTTGCCGTCGCTGTTCCGGGAATAGTTGCTGTTGATGCGGCGTGTGGCCTCGGCCGCCTGGCGCATCATGGCAGGGTCGGTTGCCGGAGTTGAAGAAGAGGATGATTTGCCACGTTCGGCGAGTTCGATCAGCGCCTGGGTGGTGGAGGCAAGGTCGAGCCGGCCGTTGTAGGGATGGAATCCGGGGGCAGTGACCGATACATGGGCGTTTTCGAGTTCGCTCTGGGTGAAGCTGTGGCGGTCGAGGATTTCAACGTCGTTGACGCGGATAGTGACCTGCGGCAGCTGTTCGTTCGAGGTACGTGATGTGACGAAGAAAGAAGCCGGAGAGATGACTTTTCTTGATTCATCGGTAGTGACAGGGTCGGGTCGGAGTCCGTCGGCATCAATAGTGACTTTCTGTACGATTTCCTCGAAGCCTGCACGCCGCCAGATGATGTCGACTTCCGAACCGAGCGCTACTTTGAACGGACGGTCGAAAACCCTGTGGAAGAGGTGTGGGGTGTAGTCGGGGACACGTTTGGGCGGCATAATTGTCACGATGCGTGCCAGCGGCTGGTCGGACAGGTCGGTGCCGGTGATTTTGAACGGAAGTCCGGCGTCGACAAGAACTACACCGGCAAAAGCCGTGAACATGGGCTGGTAGAGGTTGTCGCCGAGGAAATCACGCAATGTCAGACCGCTTTCTCCGCCGAAATATCTTCCGGCGAACGACCGTCCTTCGGTGGGAATCTGCCGGGCCGCGCCTTGTGCCGAAGGAAATTCGCGTGCGAACAGAGCGCGGAGCGCGGCGATGTCTTCGGAGTTCATGCCGGGGTTTGATACCTTGCGTGTGACCTCGCGTATGACCCGGTATAAGTCGTCGGCGCTGATTTCAAGGCCTTCCGGTATGGCTATGGTGGCTGCCAGATGGTCGAGCGCTTTGTCTGGAATAGTGCGTAATATAGTGAAGAAAGTGGCGCCTTCCACATATTGCAGGAGATAGAACACGCACTTTTCGGCCGAATCGTAGGCCACGGTCTCGAGAGCCTGTCTGAGGTCGCGCAGATGTCGGCGCGTGGTCTCGGTGCCGTTGATGTGTGTAAGGGTCTTGAACCCTCTGAGTGATTTACTGATGTATAGTTGTAGTCGTTCCATGTTCGAGTGTTTGGATAATCGCCCGCCCCGGCCGGGGCGGGCGATTACAGTGCTATTCTACAGTCCAGGTCTCCCCGGCGAGAATCATCGAGCGCAGGCAGTCGAAGCCTTTGTGTGCGCGTACCTGACGCACCTGCTCGGTGACGGATTCGTCGTAGGTGGGAGCATCGACATCGCGAATCACACCTACGGCCAGAGGCAGAGTCTCGCCGTCCATCATGGCGAGCTGCTGATGCAGGAAGTTGCTTGCGCAGCGGGCATCGTGTACGAGTACATCGTCGAGGGTGTACCCGTCTTCACCGATGGTGACTGCTTTAAGCAGGAAACCGTCCTGCACGAGGCCTTTGTTGCCGTCGGCGCCGAAGATCATCTTCTCCCCGTGGTGGAGGTGGATAGTGCGGTCGGCGCGTACCGCGCGGTCGGCGTAGCGGTTGTGGACACCGTTGTTGAATATCATGCAGTTCTGCAGTATTTCCACAACGGATGTGCCTTTATGGCGACCGGCGGCCACCATCACCTCGCGGGAAGTTTCCAGGTCGACGTCGATTGCGCGGGCGAAGAAGTTGCCGCGTGCGCCGAAAACAAGTTCCGCCGGGATAAACGGGTCTTCCGTGGTGCCGTAAGGCGACGACTTGGAGACGAAACCGCGTTCGCTTGTGGGAGAGTACTGTCCCTTTGTAAGACCATAGATCTTATTGTTGAACATCAGCATGTTGATGTCGATGTTGCGTCGGATTGCATGTATGAAGTGGTTGCCGCCGATGGCGAGTCCGTCGCCGTCGCCGCTAATTTGCCATACGGTCATTTCGGGGTTTGCGACCTTGAATCCGGTGGCAATGGCTGCCGCACGTCCGTGGATGGTGTGGAAGCCGTAGGTGTTCATGTAGTAAGGCAGGCGGGAGCTGCAGCCGATACCGGAAATTACGGCGGTGCGGTGCGGGGGCACACCGATTTCGGCCATGGCCTTGTGGAGGGTGTTGAGTATGGCGTGGTCGCCGCAGCCGGGACACCAGCGTACACTCTGGTCGCTCTTGAAGTCGGCTGCCTTGAATTCCTGTGCGGCTGCACAGCAGTTGTTGTCTGTGAGTTGTTCGCTGGTCATTGTGCTACAGTATTGAGAGAGTTAATTCGGTCTACGGCGGCTACAATCTCGCTCACCATGAATGGCTGACCTTGTACTTTGTTGATGCGGTGGATTTCTACATCCGGGAATTTGGCCTGGAGATAGTCGGCGAGCATGCCGGAGTTGAGCTCGGCTACAATCACCTTACGGTAGCGGCGGAGGATTTCGGCAGTGTTGGCGGGCAGCGGGTTGATGTAGCGGAGCTGAGCCATGGCCACAGGGCGTCCGGATTCGCAAAGTTCGGTGGCTGCGGTGAGCAGGTGGCCGTAAGTGCCGCCCCATCCGAGCAGTAGTGTGTCGGCGTCGGCATCGCCATGGACTTCGAGAGCCGGAATGTTGTTGGCGATGTTCTCAATCTTGCGACGGCGGATTTCCACCATGCGTTCGTGGTTGAGGGGGTCGGTGCTGATGGCTCCGGTACGGATGTCTTTTTCCAGACCGCCCAGGCGGTGCTGCAGTCCTTCGGTGCCGGCGACAGGCCAGGGACGTGCCAGGGTTTCTTCATCGCGAGCGGTGGGCACGAAGCGTTCGCCTTCGGCCAGTTTTACTTCAGGAGCCTTTATTTCGGGATATTCGTCGGCCTCGGGTACACGCCATGCCGAAGAGCCGTTGCCGATGAAGGCATCGCTGAGAAGAATCACCGGAGTGGAGTGTTCGACGGCGATGCGGCAGGCTTCGAAAGCCATGGTGAAGCAGTCGGTGGGCGATGCGGGAGCTACTACAGCGAGAGGCGATTCACCGTTGCGGCCATAGAGTGCCTGCATGAGGTCGGTCTGTTCGGTTTTGGTGGGCAGACCGGTGGAGGGGCCGCCGCGCTGTACGTCGATGACCACAAGCGGCAGTTCGGCCATGACAGCCAGACCGATGCCTTCGCTTTTGAGGGCGAGTCCGGGGCCGGAAGTGCTTGTTACAGCAAGGTTTCCGGCGAAAGATGCGCCGATTGCCGAGCAGACGCCTGCAATTTCGTCTTCCATCTGGCATGCTTTCACGCCAAGGTCTTTGCGCTTGGCGAGTTCATGCAGAATATCAGTGGCCGGAGTGATGGGGTAGGAGCCGAGGAAGAGCGGACGGCCGCACTTCTCGCTGGCCATGATGAGTCCCCAGGCGGTTGCGGTGTTTCCGTTGATGTCGGTGTAGACGCCGGGACGCGGGTCGTCGGTGTTTATACGGTGTACGGAAACGGATGCGTGGATATTGTGACCGTAATCGAAGCCGGCCTGCAGCACTTTGGCGTTAGCTTCATAGACGGCGGGTTTACGGGCAAATTTCTTTTTGAGATGATGAAGGGCGCTTTCGAGCGGACGGTCGAAGAGCCAGCATACAAGACCGAGAGCGAAGATATTACGGCATTTAAGAATGCTCTTGTTGTCGAGTCCGCTGTCGGCGAGAGCCGCGCGAGTCATTGCGGTCACCGGCACTTCAAGAACAGTCTGGCTGATGCCGAGTTCCTCAAAGGGATTGGCAGTCCGGAACATTGCCTTTTTGAGATCGGCCTCCCGATAGGAGTCGATGTCAGTGATGATTACACCGGTGGGCTTGAGAAATTTCACATTCTGTTTCAGGGCCGCCGGGTTCATCGCAACAAGCACGTCGCAGCTGTCGCCGGGAGTGTGCACGCCACGGCCTACACTTACCTGAAAACCCGATACGCCGCCGAGCGTACCCTGCGGGGCGCGGATTTCCGCCGGATAATCGGGGAAGGTTGACACCTGATTGCCGATACCGGCCGACACGTTGGTGAAGATGTTGCCGGCCAGCTGCATGCCGTCGCCGGAGTCGCCCGAGAAACGGACCACCACCTTGTCGAGAACTTTTACTTCAGTTTTCTCTAACATGGAAATATAATTTAAGATTGAGCTCTTGTTTGTAGTTATTGTTTCGCGCTGCAAACTTAGCAAAAAAAAAGGGGATAACAAGAGTTTGCGGCGGAAAAATTTTTTATCACGGCTTTGGGGCTATAATGACGGGTGCTGCGGATGTGCCGCCGAGGGTCAGGGAGTCGCTGCGAATGCCTATCATGATGCAATAGTTGGCCACGGCGCATCCGATGCTTATCCATGAAGCCGGGTCGGTGCCGGCGTTGTGGATTTCTATCTTGTCGTCGCCCACGACCACACGCCAAGGCTGGCGGTTGTAGGCGCTCGGAGCACGGCAGAGACCCTGAAGAGCCTCCAGCAGGGGCTCGTCGCCGTCGCCCGCTTGCCAGGGTACAGTCATGGCCGAATCGGAGAATATGCGGCGGCTCATCGGCTGACGTGATGAACTGCGGGCGATCCGGGCCATGATAGTCTCGGCAAGGCGGGGAGCACGCGGGCGTCCCACCGGCGAGGCGAGCAGCAGGGAGTCGGCTACGCCAAGTCCGGCAGCTCTGGCAAACTGGGAGTCGCGCAGGCTTCCGGTCATAAGGCAGGTGCCCAGCCCCTCGCTTGTGGCGTAGATGGCGGCGAGTTCGCATATCATGCCGCAGTCGATATATGTGAGTGCGTTGACGGCATCAGAAGTGCAGGCGGCCAGATAGTGCCGTGCACCTCTGATGAATCCGTATGTGCCGGGTGCCCGGACTCCGTCGGGGCAGTCAATCCGCCGGACAGCGATCATGCCTCGGCCGAAATGGCGTTTTGGCAGGCGATTGAGTATGCGGTCGATCAGGCGTGAGTCGTCCTCGCTGAGCACGGGTTCGAATGTCCGGCTTGACCGGCGCAGCATTACAG
>CAMWUD010000089.1 GCA_947177365.1 uncultured Porphyromonadaceae bacterium
TCCGGCATGGCAGGTCCGCGACTACAAGCTCATTGACCTTCCAGACCCGTCCGCACCTGGCGAGTGGACGGAAAAATATCGCTCCAGACTTGATTCAGCCTCTGCCCAGATTGAATTGTGCGAGAGACTGGAATCCGAAATCAGGCATGCTGCCGATATGTCGCTCCGCAACAGATATCCATTTGAGATATATGCCGCTAACAACCGGCTGTTCGCTTTCCCGGCCTCATTGTTGAAAGCCCTTGAATGCTATGATAATGCAGGTGACGAGGCTGGCCGTTTGAAGGCAAAAGAGCGTATAAAGGGGCTTTGCGATGATTTCGCCTCGACAAAACGGCAATTGATTGCCGCATATGGCAAGACACGGTTCATGCAGCTTCCCAATGGTTATATTGCGGACTTGAACCACCACAAGCATCTGGCGGCTCTGAAACCTGACGCCGACTGGCTCTTCCTCTACGAGGATGATTTTGTCCGAAAGCTTGATACTCTCAAATGATGATAGATTGTCAAATACCGCCGGGTGTGATGCACACCCGCGGTATCCGCTTTTATAAACTCTGGCGCCTTGACTTCCGTTATATATTCGAATCAAATACTCAGATACTATGAAAAGAATACTTTTTTGTCTTATGATGATGGCAGCCGCCGTCTCCGGCGCTTTCGCCATAACACCCCGTGAAGCTTTCAACCGCATTTCGCAGCTTACCGGCATGAACACCAAACAGACCGAAGACATCAGCATTGATTCTTCACGAGGCTATGCTCTCCGCGATGTCAGCGAGGTAAGTGCCTTTACCGGCTCAAACAATCTGGACCTGCAGATTCTTGACATCGCAAGTCAGATTACCCCCGGCGACCGCCTTATCGGCGCTTATAATCCGATGCTCAGCGCCGAGGTATATACTTGCCCCAACTCTACCGGACAATACGACTACCTGCTGCTTGTCTACGGCAAGGACGGCGCTCTTTACGGCTGTCAGCTCGCTACGATAGATGAAGGCACAAGAAACCTCATAGCACACGGTACGGTACATCTGCACGACCAGATAGCAAAAATACAGATTACTCCGGATGTGAACCTTGTGAATATCTGGTAAGAGCCGGTTCGGGACTTATAAATAAAAAACGCCACTACGGAATTGACCGTAGCGGCGTTCTTTATTGAGTCTGTATCTGAATTATTCAGCGCTCTTTTCCTCGGCAGGAGCAGCGGGAGCTTCGGCAGAAGCCTTCTTGCCGCGGCTGCGGCGGGTCTTCTTGCCTTCCGACTTCTTGCTGTCCTTGAGCATGGCTTCGTTGTAGTCTACCAGCTCGATGAAGCAAGTCTTGGCGTTGTCACCCAGACGGTTGCCGGTCTTGAGGATACGGGTGTAGCCACCGGGACGCTCGGCAATCTTCTGTGCGATTTCGTTGAAGAGTTCCTTTACAGCTTCCTTGTTCTGGAGATAAGCGAACACTACGCGACGGTTGTTCATAGTGTCGTTCTTAGCGCGGTTGATCAGCGGTTCGGCATAAACGCGCAGAGCCTTTGCCTTTGCAAGAGTGGTGAAGATGCGCTTGTGCATCAGCAGCGACACCGTCATGTTGGCGAGCAGCGAGTCGCGGTGCGCCTTCTTGCGGCTGAGGTGATTGAATTTTTTATTGTGTCTCATCGTTGATTACTCTTTATCTAATTTGTACTTTGAAATGTCCATACCGAACGAGAGGTTGAGGCTCGTGAGGAGCTCTTCAAGTTCGGTAAGCGACTTCTTACCGAAGTTACGGAATTTAAGAAGGTCGGTCTTGTTGAACACCACCAGTTCGGCGAGGGTTTCAACCTCGGCGGACTTGAGGCAGTTGAGCGCGCGTACGCTCAGGTCCATATCGACGAGCTTCGACTTCAGGAGCTGGCGCATCTTCAGGATTTCCTCATCGAATTCCTCGTTCTGTTCGGTCTCGGTGTTTTCGATGGTGATCTTCTCGTCGGAGAAGAGCATAAAGTGGTAAATCAGAATTTTTGCAGCTTCCTTCAGTGCGTCCTTGGGATGGATCGAACCGTTGGTGGTAATTTCAAGTGTAAGCTTGTCGTAGTCGGTTTTCTGGTCAACGCGATAGTTTTCCACCGTGTACTTTACGTTCTTGATCGGGGTGTAAGTCGAGTCGATGGCGATAACGTTGATGTCATCACCGGGAGTCTCGTTCTCTTCAGCCGGAATCCAGCTGCGACCCTTGTTGACTGTAAGTTCGATGGTGAAAGACGCTCCCGGATCCAAATGACAAATCACGAGCTCGGGATTCATAACCTCGAAACCCTGAAGCGCGTTACTTATGTCACCGGCCTTGAACACTTCTTTACCCGATACGGTGATCGAACAACGCTCGAAGTCGGTCTCTTCTACGACCTGCTTGAGATCTACCTTTTTGAGATTAAGGATGATGTTAGTTACATCTTCCTTAACACCGGGGATAGTATCAAACTCGTGCTTTACGCCGTCGATTTTAATCGACGAGATGGCGTAACCTTCGAGCGAAGACAGCAGCACGCGACGGAGCGCGTTGCCCACTGTGATACCATAACCCGGTTCCAAAGGCTTGAACTCAAACTTGCCAAAGAAGTTGTCGGCCTCCAGCATGAGCACCTTATCGGGTTTTTGGAATGCTAATATAGCCATGGATCTAAGAATTTATGCGTTATTATTTAGAATAGAGCTCGACGATAAGCTGTTCTTTGATGTTTTCGGGAATATCCTCGCGTGCGGGCACGTGGAGGAACTTACCGGCTTTGAGGGTTTCGTCCCACTCAATCCAGGGATATTTGCTGTGGTTGAAACCTGCGAGAGCATCAGCGATTACCTCGAGAGACTTCGACTTCTCACGCACGCCGACAACATCGCCGGGCTTAACGCTGTAAGAAGGGATGTTCACAACCGCACCGTTAACGGTCACGTGCTTGTGGAGAACAAGCTGACGTGCTGCCGCACGTGTGGGAGCGATGCCGAGACGGTATACTACGTTGTCGAGACGCGACTCCAGAAGCTGGAGGAGAATCTCACCGGTAATACCCTTGATGCGGCTGGCCTTCTCGAAGAGATTGTGGAATTGCTTTTCAAGTACACCGTAAGTGTATTTGGCTTTCTGTTTTTCACGCAGCTGAACTCCGTATTCCGAAGTCTTGCGGCGTTTGTTCTGGCCGTGCTGGCCGGGGGGGAAGTTGCGGCGCTGGAGCACTTTGTCTGGACCGAAGATGGGTTCGCCGAATTTACGTGCTATTTTGGTCTTGGGACCTGTATATCTTGCCATTTTGTTAAAAATCAGTTAAAAAGATGATTCTGATACTCGTGCCGGTGACAGGGTCAAACCCCGGCGGTGCAGCCGCGACCATAGAGAGGTGATTGATAGTATGGTCTTTATTTCACCGCCGTGGCGCCCGGTCTATGGTTACCTGTCAGTCGTCAAGATAGCGCTTGTAGCAGATTATTGGCCGGTTGGCGAGTATGCTTGTTTTTGTTGATTGCTGGTTACTAAAAGTGAAAGCAGAGTAATAAGCCGGACCCGGTGCAAGCTGAGCGAGCTTTCCGCGCCGACTCTAACTGATTATTAAACTCTTCTTCTCTTGGGAGGACGGCAGCCGTTGTGGGGCAGCGGAGTAACATCAACGATTTCGGTTACCTTGATGCCTGCGCCATCGATAGTACGGATGGCTGACTCACGGCCGTTGCCGGGTCCCTTGACATAAGCCTTCACAGAGCGGAGGCCAAGGTCATAGGCCACTTTAGCACAATCCTGTGCTGCCATCTGGGCGGCGTAGGGAGTATTCTTTTTTGAGCCACGGAAGCCCATCTTGCCTGCCGACGACCAGCTGATAACCTGACCTTCGCTGTTGGCAAGACACACAATGATATTGTTGAACGAAGAGTGTACGTGAAGCTGGCCTTCTGCGCTGACTTTGACGTTTCTCTTCTTAGCTGCGACTGTTTTCTTTGCCATAGTGTTCTACTGTTATTTAGTTGCTTTCTTCTTGTTGGCAACGGTTTTCTTGCGTCCCTTGCGGGTACGAGCGTTGTTTTTGGTCGACTGACCGCGAACGGGGAGGCCGTTGCGGTGACGGATGCCACGATAGCAACCGATATCCATCAATCGCTTGATGTTGAGCTGGATTTCGCTGCGGAGGTCACCTTCAACCTTGTAGTCGGCGCCGATTACTTCACGAACCTTGGCGGCCTGGGCGTCTGTCCAGTCTTTTACCTTGATATTGACATCCACTCCGGCCTTCTCCAGGATGGTCTTGGCGGCGCTGCGGCCGATGCCGAAGATGTAAGTCAAGGCGATTTCACCTCTTTTGTTCTGGGGGAGGTCAACTCCCACGATTCTTACTGCCATATTTTACTTATACGATTATTTTCTTTTCAAAAATAATGGATTATTATCCTTGACGCTGTTTGTTCTTGGGATTTTTTTTGTTGATCACATAGAGGCGTCCTTTACGACGAACGATTTTGTCGTCGGCGGTACGCTTTTTGATTGATGCTCTTACTTTCATGACTTTTAGTATATGGTGTTTGCTTTTTACTTATAGCGGAATGCAATCCGGCCTTTCGACAGATCGTACGGACTCATCTCGACACGCACCTTGTCGCCGGGCAGAATCTTGATGTAGTGCATACGCATCTTGCCTGAGATATGTGCGGTGATTTCGTGTCCGTTCTCAAGCTCTACGCGGAACATCGCGTTGGACAGAGCTTCCACGATGGTGCCGTCTTGCTCGATTGCTGATTGTTTTGCCATATTGTTGTTCTTCTATTTTAAAAATTTATCACCTATCGCCTGGTGTATGTAATCGAATGTTGTAAGCTGCTCTACCTTGCCGTCGATGATGGCATAGGTGTGTTCGTAGTGGGCTGACGGCTTGCGGTCCTTGGTTCGGCATGTCCAGCCGTCGCGTTCGATGACTATATTGCGGCTTCCAAGGTTGATCATCGGCTCAATGCAGATGCACATGCCGTTGCGAATAACGGCTCCTATGCCTCGGCGTCCGTAGTTGGGAACCTCCGGCGCTTCATGCATGCTGCGTCCGATACCATGGCCGCACATCTCGCGCACTACCGAGTATCCCCGGCGCTCGCAGTATGTCTGCACGGCATTGGCAATATCGCCGATGCGTTTGCCCGGCACACATGCCTCGGCTCCGACATAGAGCGACTCACGTGTGGTGCGGCACAACTCCATCACCTCAGGGGCAATCTCGCCGACGGCGAAAGTGTAACAGCTGTCGCCGTTGTAACCGTCAAGCTCAACTACCAGATCGGTGCCCACGATATCGCCTTCGCGGAGAGCGTAAGACGACGGGAATCCGTGAACAACCACCTCATTGACTTCTATACACAAGGTACCGGGGAAACCCTGGTATCCTAAACAAGCAGGCTTGCCACCATTGTCCATGATAAACTCACGGGCAATGGTGTCGAGCTTGCGTGTGGTAACACCCGGAGCAATCCATTTGGCGACTTCGCCAAGGGTCTTGCTGGTCAGATCCGATGCTCTGCGCATCAGTTCCATTTCTTCCGGTGTTTTAAGATAAATCATTTAGAAGCGTCCTTTCTGTTCAATCTATGATTAATAAGCCTGACCGGTGGTACGACCTTTGATCTTGCCTTCCTTCATCAGACCGTCATAGTGGTGCATCATCAGATGCGATTCCACCTGCTGGAGAGTATCGAGAACCACACCCACCATAATCAGCAGCGAGGTGCCGCCAAAGAACTGGGCGAAATTCTGGCTGATGCCGAAGAAACGTGCAAAAGCGGGCAGAATGGCCACGATACCGAGGAAGATTGAACCGGGCAAAGTAATACGCGACATAATCAGGTCAAGGTACTCGGCTGTCTTCTTGCCGGGTTTCACACCGGGGATGAAGCCGTTGTTGCGCTTCATGTCTTCAGCCATCTGTGTGGGGCGTACAGTCACTGCTGTATAGAAGTAAGTGAACGCTACAATCAGGATAAAGAACAGGAAGTTGTACCAGAAGCTGTTGATGTCGGTGAAAGCTCTCCAGAAACCAGTCGACTGGCGGAAACCGGCCAGAGTCATGGGGATGAACATGATTGCCTGGGCGAAGATGATAGGCATCACACCGGCGGCATTCACCTTCAGAGGGATGTACTGGCGGGCACCGCCGTACTGACGGTTGCCTACAATACGCTTGGCGTACTGCACGGGCACTTTGCGTGTACCCTGTACCAGAAGCACCGCCATGACGGTAACTGCGAAGAGCAGTACTACTTCTACGATAAACATCACCAGACCGCCCTGACCGGTGGCATTACCCGGCATACGGGTAATGAACTCGTAGAACAGAGCCTGAGGCAGACGTGCGATAATACCAACAAGGATGATGAAGGAAATACCGTTGCCGATGCCTCTGTCGGTGATTCGCTCGCCGAGCCACATGATGAACATGGAGCCGGCTGCGAGCACTATAGTGAGATAGCAAGTGGTCCAGAAGTCGAGCACAAAAGCACCCTGAGCCTGCATCTGAAGGTTGATCAGATAGGCGGGAGCCTGGAGCAGCAGAATCAGCACAGTCAGATAGCGTGTGTACTGGTTCAGTTTCTGGCGACCGCTTTCACCCTCGCGCTGCATCTTCTGGAACGAAGGGAGAATCATGCCGCAAAGCTGTATCACGATTGACGCAGTGATGTAAGGCATGATACCCAGGGCGAAGATGGAGGCCTGAGAGAATGCGCCACCTGCGAACATATCGAGGAGCTGCATCAGACCGCTGGAGTTTGTAAACTTGCCCAGCTGGTCGATGGCTTCGGTAGAGATACCGGGCAGCACAACATAGCAACCCAGGCGGTAAATCAATACCAGCAGCAGGGTCACGAGGATGCGCTTGCGCAGCTCTTCGATAGTCCAGATGTTTTTAAGGGTTTGGATAAATCTCATTATTATCAGATTTTATTGACGGAGCCGCCGGCAGCCTCGATAGCAGCCTGAGCTGCCTGCGAGAATGCGTGGGCTTCGACGGTGAGAGCGCGGCTTACAGCGCCGTTGGCAAGAATTTTAACGAGCTGGTTGCGGTTGATGTAACCTGCTGCGCGAAGCTCTTCAAGACCGATTTTCTCGAGGTTCTTCGCAGTAGCGAGAGTTTCGAGAAGATCGAGGTTGATAGCCTTGTAGTCCTTGCGGTTGATGTTCTTGAAGCCGAACTTGGGCAGACGGCGCTGCAGAGGCATCTGGCCACCTTCGAAACCGATCTTGCGGCTGTAGCCCGAGCGCGACTTAGCACCCTTGTGACCACGTGTCGAAGTTCCACCCTTGCCGCTACCGGGACCGCGACCGATACGCTTGCCGGTCTTAACCGAGCCCACAGCGGGCTGAAGATTACTTAAATTCATAGTTGTAGCTTTTACTTCTGTTGATATTAAGCGTTGGTCACTTCGACGAGGTGACGAACTTTATTTACCATACCCATCACGTCGGGAGTGTCTTCCTTGACAACGACGTGATTCATCTTGTGAAGGCCGAGTGCATCGAGAGTGCGCTTCTGCACTGCCGGGCAGTTGATACGGCTCTTTATCTGTTTGATTTTGATCTGTGCCATGATTGAAATTTTTAGCCTTTGAACACTTTTTCAACCGAGATGCCACGGTTCTGGGCCACAGTGGCCGGCGAACGCATTTCGTCGAGAGCGGCGATAGTGGCTTTCACCAGGTTGTGGGGGTTGGAAGAACCCTTTGACTTGGCGAGCACGTCGGTGATACCAACACTTTCAAGCACGGCACGCATAGCGCCACCGGCCTTCACACCGGTACCGTGGCTTGCGGGCTTGAGGATTACGCGGCTGCCACCGAACTTGGCAACCTGTTCGTGGGGGATAGTACCCTTGTGAACAGGAACCTTGATGAGGTTTTTCTTGGCAGCTTCGATACCCTTCTGGATAGCGGCCTGAACTTCGTTGGCCTTGCCGAGGCCCCAGCCAACGATGCCGTTGTCGTTACCAACCACCACGATGGCGGCGAAAGTGAAAGTACGGCCACCCTTTGTTACCTTGGTGACACGGTTGATTGCAACCAGACGGTCTTTCAGTTCGATGTCGTTGGTGCTCTTTACTCTATTGTTTCTTTTTGCCATAGTGATAATTAGAATTTGAGACCGCCGTTGCGGGCAGCGTCGGCGAGCGATTTTACACGACCATGGAAGAGGTAACCGTTACGGTCAAATACAACTTCAGTGATACCGGCTTCGAGAGCCTTCTTGGCGATGGCTTCGCCTACCTTGGCGGCAATTTCGATTTTGGTACCTTCCTCGATGCCCTTTGAAGAAGTGGCAACGAGAGTTTTGCCGGCGAGGTCGTCTACGAGCTGAACGTAGATCTGCTTGTTAGAGCGGAACACAGTCATGCGCGGACGGGCAGCGGTGCCGGAAATTTTGCCGCGGATGCGTGCTTTGATTTTATTTCTTCTTTGTATCTTAGATATCATGATGATTCCCTGTTTACTTATTTAGCACCTGCGGACTTACCTGACTTACGACGGATAACCTCACCGACAAACTTGATACCCTTGCCCTTGTAAGGTTCGGGCTTGCGGAGCGAGCGGATCTTGGCACAAACCTGGCCGAGAAGCTGCTTGTCGTCGCTTTCAAGAATAATCAGGGGGTTCTTGTTGCGTTCGCTCTTAGCTTCTACCTTTACTTCAGGCGGAAGCTTGATATATATTGCATGCGAGAAACCGAGAGCCAGCTCGAGAACCTGACCGGTTGCAGTGGCACGGTAACCCACACCAACTAATTCCATTTCCTTGCGATAGCCTTCCGAAACACCGACAACCATGTTGTGGATGAGGGCACGGTAGAGACCGTGCTGTGCACGATGTTCGCGTTCGTCGCTGGGACGAGTCACAACCACCTGATTGTCCTCTACTTTCACTTCGAGCTCGGGGTTGATGGTCTGGCTGAGTTCGCCCTTGGGGCCTTTCACGGTCACCTTGTGGCCGTCTACTTTGACGCTCACGCCTGCGGGGAGAGCGATGGGAGCTTTACCAATTCTTGACATATTCAGTTCCTCCTATAAATTAGTAGACATAGCACAGAACTTCGCCGCCGACCTTTTCTTCAGCTGCCTGCTTGTTGGTCATGACACCTTTGGAAGTCGACAGGATGGCGATACCTAAACCATTTACAACACGGGGCATATCTTTGTAGCCGGTATACTGGCGGAGACCCGGACGTGATACGCGGCGGAGACC